>JASLEQ010000485.1 GCA_030151135.1 Candidatus Sulfotelmatobacter sp.
TGTCCGGCATAGCGCCGGAGATGGACATTAAGGCGCCCCAAGAAACGGTGTGTATAGGAGGTCGAATCGCCGCACGACGGATTTTCGTTTCGAAGAACCCCCAACGGGACACAGAAACCTGCGGAACCAAGAAGGGGAGGACGAGGTACTCAGGTCCGAGTGCAGTGGATTATGCGCAACGGCAATCCAGCTGTCAACTGTGCAGAAATCTGCATCCACCTCCCAGTAAGCTGGCTTTGTCAGCGCAATTCGCTTGTGAGCAGAAGCTATACGCAACGGGTCAGGACACCCGTCACGGCGATCTGTGAAGTTGCTGTCCCACTTGCTGGTGCGCGCCAAATAGGGCCGCGGTATAAAACTGCCGTTGCTGCCTGAATCGTGCCCCACGAGAGCTTTCGACCCATGGGCCTGTGTTCGAGCTTTACGGTAAAACCTGGAACGCTCCGTTGCTGGACAACGTTGCGGTTGGCGTAGTGACCTGGATGGAGCCGGTCGTTGCACCGACCGGCACCTCAGCCTGAATGTATGAAGGTGAAATAACCTTGAACTTGGCAGCCACTCCGTTGAAGGTCACAGTCGCAGCGCCCGTCAGATTGTTTCCCAAGATGTTGACGGGTTGATGGACATGGCCAAACCAGGGATTCGATTGCACGAACGGAGGCAGGCCCATGGACAAGCTGAAGATAGTGCCGCAGCCAATCCCCCGGCAACCGCCACTGACACCGCCAGCTTGAGTGGTCCCGTAGAAGTTTCCGTTAGTGGCCTGCATTATTGCTCCCGCCGCAACGCCGTCAGCACAGTTAGCCTGAGAACAGAAGTTATACAGCGTAGAGAATTGCCCCTCAGGCGAAATCTTGAAGATGACACCACATGTTCCCGCACAAGCCTTTCCGTTGTAATGGGTGCCGCCCTGAATGGTTGTTCCGTAGAGATTCCCATCCGTGCCTTGGACCAAACCCGCATAGGGACCTGAGCCGTCGACGCAATTTGGCTTGGAGCAAAAGTTGTAGAGCGTGGTGAATTCCCCAGTCGGGGTGACCTTAAAGATTGTGCCGCAAAGTTGCGAACCGCAGTAAGCTCCACTGCCTCCGAAAGCGGCCGTCCCATAAAAGTTCCCATCGCTTGCCTGGATCAAGCCAGTTGGATTCATTCCATCGTTCGTTCCGCTAAATTCGTGGAGAACAGTAAGGAGATTCGATGAATTGAGGGAGAAAAATGTACCCGTCGCGGTGAGTCCGGCTCCAGACACACCGTAGAGGTTTCCGTCATTCCCCTGCACAAGCGGTACTTGAGGGGCAGAACCGTCAGGGCATAAATAGCTCCTGCAGAAAATGTAGACTCTCAGGAACTGACCGCTCGGTGTGATCTCAAAGATAGTTCCACATCCGAGGGCGGACCCACATGCACCGGGAAGGCCGCCGAAATAGTTAGTGCCATAGAAATATCCATTGAAGGCAAGGACCAGCGGAGATTCAGGCACCTCCCCGTCGCTGCAAGCCGCATAGGAACAAAAGCTATAGAGCGTGGTGAGCGTACCGTCCGCGGTCATCTTGAACACAGAGCCGCAACCATTGTCAGGGTTGGCGTTGCAGTAAGCGCCTGAACCTCCGGATTCTGTCGTTCCGTAAAAGGCCTGGTTGGGAGCGAGAATGAGTCCAGCGTTGGGGTAGAGACCGTCTGCACATTTGGAGGCGCTGCAGAAGTTGTAGAGTACCGTCTGAGTAGTGCCATCGAGACTTAGCCTGAATACGGTACCGTCTCCCGGCATACTTAGATTCTGGCCGTGCTTGCCTCCCGCGAAAGAAGTGCCGTACAGGTTTCCGTCCACTCCTTGGGTAAGGGAGATCGGAATGTAGCCTTGGGCTTCTGTGAAGATGAACTCGGTAGTGAAGGTTTGGGCGTGGGAAGAGAAGGCAGTTGCGAGGCAGAGGGCCGTAATGTAAGAGAGATTCCCGAAAGTGTGAATTGTCACGATTTCCCTTTTGGGTTCTGATGCGTTAGTTCGTTTGCTGCTATCTCTTGTTGAGCTTGTGTTAAGGCAGAACTCTGAAAGCTACATTGCTTGAGAAAGTTCCGCTGGGTGTTATGACCTGTAATATCCCGGTCGTCGCACCAGTGGGGACGGTAGCTTTGATCAGAGTATCGGCCACGACCGCAAAGGCCGCGGGCACTCCATTGAAGGTGACACTGGTTGCTCCGGTCAGGTTATTTCCGAGAATACCAACCTGCTGTCCGACCTTCGCGAAACCGGGATTGGCCGCAACGAAGGCTGGAAGCAAATTCGACAATTTGTAGATGGTGCCGCAGCCGGCGAAGGAGCCGCAGTTTGCTGGTGTGCCTCCGAGTGACGTTCCGCCGTAGAAGACACCGTTTGTACCCTGTGCTAGCGCGACAGGGGTTTCTCCATCCGCGCAGCCGCTGCCCGCATGACAGAAGTTGTAAAGAGTAGTAAGCGCACCACTCGGTGTGACCTCAAATGCGGTGCCTGCGTTGGAAGATCCGCCACTATGGGTTGTACCGTACAAGTTCCCGTCGGACCCCATGAGTAGACCAGTAGGATATGCACCGTCGGCACAGCCGTCGATGTTCACCTGGGAGCAGAAGGAGTAGAGCGTGGTCAGTTGACCAATCGGGGAGATTTGGAAGACTGATCCACTGTCGGAAGTACCGCCGTTGGAAGTGGTGCCGAGGAAGTTGCCGTTGCTGTCTTGCACGAGAGGCCCGAGGGGATTTTTTCCATCGAGGCACGCGTTGTTTTGGTACTGGGAACAAAACTGGTGGAGGAGAGTGAGCACGCCGTCGCGGGTAAGTTTGAAAAAAGTGCCCGCAGAGTAGGTTCCTCCAACTTCGGTGGTGCCATACAAGTTGCCGTCGGCGCCAAAGATCAGTTCGCTTGGGCTACCGCCGTCATCGCAATTGACGAGGGCACAGAAGCTGTACAGCGTGGTCAAGTTTCCACTGGGCGAGAGTGCGAAGACGGATCCCCCGTCATGAGCGCCACCCGCGGAAGTCGTGCCATATATTTTGCCGCCCGGTCCCTGGATGAGTCCCGCTGGTGCATACCCATCCGGGCAGAACTCCTGTGCACAAAACCGATATAGCGTTGTCAATGTCCCGGCGGGCGTGATTTGAAAGATGGTGCCGCATCCTCTCGCCAAAAAGCAACGATTGCCTCCCAATTGCGTGGTCCCAAATAGGTTCCCGTTGGGGCTCAGAAGCAGCGGTCCGGGAGGATCCCATCCGTCACTACAGGTGGATTGAGAGCAAAACTTATAGAGTGTCCTGATGTAGCCGGCGGGGTTAACCTCAAACACGGTTCCGCAACCAGCACTGGCCTTGCAGGCACCGAACAGCCCGCCGCCCGAGGTTACACCGTAGAGGTTGCCATTTGCTCCCTGAACTAGAGGACCCTCTGGTTGCTCGCCATTCGAGCCAATGAAATTGGCGAGGGTAGTGAAGGTCTGCGCGGAAGAGGGAAGAACTGCTGCGGAGAGAGAGATCGCGGACGCGAGCATGATCCTGGGAAACATCGACTTCATCAAGCACCCCCTGATAGAGAACCCTGTTGTTTCGATTCTGCTCGCAGAAGCGATCTAAGACCGCTCCGCGGTCGACAGTGGTGAGGCCTTCTCGGTCCAGGGAACATCCGTGAAGGACCCCAGAAGTGGAGAATCAAGTTGAATATAACGAGGCCCGGAACCGAAGGGGAGGAACGGTTCGATGCCGAGCATTATTTGGCAGTTCGGTTGAACTGTCAATTGTGCAAGATTCTGCTACGCCCTTAGATCAGCGTGTTAGCTTTCCGGATGAGTAGACGAGGCTGAATGTCAGTGACAGGGCGCACACACTTTCTCAGAATGGGAAGCATGTCCGAAGGTAATGCTGTGAACGTTTACGTGTCTTCCCTTTTACTGTTAACATCATGGGTTTACCAAGTGAGCGTCAACCACGTCTGTTTACGCCCTCATAAATTGATGGAGGAGAAATGGCAATCAAAGTAGGTATTAATGGATTCGGACGCATTGGCCGCAATGTTTTCCGCGCTGCCCTGAAGGACCCAAACCTTGAGTTCGTGGCCGTTAACGATCTGACCGAACCCAAAACTCTGGCCCACCTGCTGAAGTACGACTCGGTGCTTGGCAATCTTTCGAACCAGGTTTCCGCCGGAGCAGACAGCATTACCGTCGACGGCAAGACGATTAAGGTGTTCAAGGAAAAAGATCCGGCAGCGCTGCCCTGGGAATCGGTTGGGGCGCAGGTGGTGATCGAGTCGACGGGCCGATTCACCGACGCCAATGATGCCAAGAAACATATGCGCGGATCGGTGAAGAAGGTCATCATCTCGGCTCCGGCAAAGAATGAAGATGTCACCGTGGTGCTGGGCGTGAATCACGAGAAGTACGACGCTTCGAAGCACAACATTATTTCGAACGCCTCGTGCACCACGAACTGCCTGGCGCCGGTGGCGAAAGTTCTGCAGGACGAGTTCAAGATCGTCTGCGGAACGATGACGACCATTCACTCCTATACCAATGACCAAGTGATTCTCGATTTTCCTCACAAGGACCTGCGGCGGGCTCGGGCGGCTGCCCTCAACATGATTCCGACTTCTACCGGCGCGGCGAAGGCTCTGAAGCTGGTCATTCCTGAACTGGGCGGCAAGGTGGATGGGTTCTCGATGCGCGTACCGACGCCGAACGTCTCGGTGGTCGATTTTGTGGTTTGGGTCGAGAAGAAGACCACGAAGGAAGAAGTAAACGCAGCGCTGAAGAAGGCGTCAGAATCCGGGCCGTTGAAGGGCTACCTGGGATACGAGGAGCATGAACTGGTGTCGTCTGATTTCAAGGGCGACCCACGCTCTTCGATTGTCGATTCGCCTTGTACCATGGTGGTCGGCGGCAACTGCGTGAAGGTGATCTCCTGGTATGACAATGAGTGGGGATACTCCAACCGCGTGCGCGACCTGATCAACTACATCGCGGGCAAGGGCCTGTAATCCGTGTGGCGCGGGCGCCCACGCCCGCGCCGCATGCAGCATCGCGAGGGCTCTCGGGCGAGGCGCCCGCGCCACATTTCTTAGAGGAATGACCAGCCATGTCCAAGCTTTCCATTCGTGATCTCCCCCTCAATGCGAATCGAGTGTTCATGCGTGTCGACTTCAATGTGCCGCTCGATGACGGCCGCGTCATGGACGATACCCGCATCCGGGAAACCTTGCCTACGATTGAGTATGCCCTTCGTCACGGCGCGCGGCTGATTTTGGCGTCGCACCTAGGGCGTCCAAAAGGCAAACCGAATCCGAAGATGAGCCTGAAGCCGGTAGCCGAGCGCTTGCGCATGCTGCTCGATAAAGAACTGGCGCGCGGCGAGAACGTCGGCTTCTGCCCCGAGTGCGTTGGGCCGGAAGCGGAAGAAGTTGCGACTCAGCTTGAAAAGGGTCAGACGCTTTTGCTCGAAAATCTTCGCTTTCACCCCGAAGAGGAAGCCAACGATGCCAAGTTTGCGCGGCAGCTGGCGAACCTCGCCGAATACTACGTGAACGATGCGTTTGGCTCAGCTCACCGCGCCCACGCCTCGACGGAGGGCATCACGCACTTCATGAAAGAGAACGCTGCTGGACTCTTGATGGAGAAGGAACTGAAGTATCTTGGCAAAGCCCTGGAACGTCCGGAGGAGCCGTTTGTGGCAATTCTGGGCGGTGCGAAGGTCAGTGACAAGATCGGTGTGATCCAGAATTTGCTGAGCAAGGTCAACGTGCTCATCATCGGCGGGGGCATGGCTTATACCTTTCTGAAGGCGCAGGGACAGGAGATTGGCAAGTCGCTGCTTGAAGCGGACAAAGTGGATCTTGCGAAGAGTCTGCTGGCCGATGCAAAAAAGAGGAACGTGAAGCTGCTGTTGCCGGTCGACCATGTTGTGGCGATGAAGATCGAGCCAAATGCAGTGGTGCAGCAGATCGGCGAAGGGCAGGCGATTCCCGCGGACAAGATGGCACTCGATATCGGTCCGAAGACAATTGAACTGTTCTCCGACGCGATCTCAGATGCGCGCACGATTGTGTGGAACGGGCCGATGGGAGTATTTGAAGTGCCTGGATTTTCGAAGGGCACGTTCAAGGTCGCGCATGCGGTCGCCGACAACGGAGCAGCAATCTCCATCGTGGGTGGCGGCGATTCTGTTGCGGCGGTGAAGGCAGCCAACGTGGCCGACAAGATTACCCACATTTCAACCGGTGGCGGAGCTTCGCTCGAGTTCCTGGAAGGACAAAAGTTGCCGGGAGTCGAGGCGCTGACGGATAAAAAATAATTCCTGGTAACCGGTATCGGCCAAAGTTGTCTGCGAAGCTCGGTTATGCGACTGCTGCTGAACGACGGCAAGATCATCGAGATTCATGGGCCTGCTGACATCACGGAAGAAACGACGGATGCAATCGTGAATGCGGCGAATTCTTCCCTGCTCGGCGGCGGTGGCGTGGATGGAGCAATTCATCGCGCGGGCGGGCCGGCCATTCTCGAAGACTGCCGCAAGATCGTCGGCAAGATTGGACGATTGGCAGCAGGAAATGCAGTGATCACCACGGGCGGAAAGCTTCGCGCAAAGTACGTGATTCATACCGTCGGGCCAGTTTTTCGCGACGGAAACCATCGCGAGATTGAGACGCTGGGCAGCTGTTATCAGGAATCGATTCGCGTAGCCGACAACCACAGCATCCACTCAGTGGCCTTCCCTGCCATCTCTACCGGGGCATACGGCTATCCGGTTGAAGAAGCGGCTCCGATTGCGCTTCACGCAACTCTGGATGCGCTCACTTCGGCACAGCACGTCAAGCTTTGCCGGTTCGTTCTGTTTGATATTTCCACCGTTCGCGCGTTCGAACGCGCAGCGGAAAACCTGTCTGGCACAATTTCATCCATTCATATTGAAAAGGCGAACTCATGAGAAAGAAAGTAATGGCGGCGAATTGGAAGATGTACAAGACACCGGATCAGACTCGCGACTTCTTCCGCGACTTTCTGCCAATGGTTGCACGACACGACCGCGATGAAATTGTGGTGTGTCCATCATTTCTGGATATCCCTGCGGCCCTGGACGCCTCGAAAGGCTCGAATATCGCGATTGGCGCGCAGAATGTGCATTGGAAAGAGGAAGGAGCGTTCACGGGCGAGACGTCTGTTGGCCAGCTGCTCGCGATTGGGGTGCATCACGTGATTATCGGGCACTCGGAGCGGCGCCAGTATTTTGGCGAGACCGATGACACAGTGAATCAGCGGCTGAAAACTGCTCTCGAATCCGGATTAAACGTTATCTGCTGCATCGGCGAGGTGCTTGAAGAGCGCGAAGCTGGCCTGACGGACGACGTGTTGCGCCGGCAATGCGTGCGAGCATTCCATGCCCTGTCGGCCAGGAAGGCCGCGAAGATGGTGATCGCGTATGAGCCGGTGTGGGCGATTGGAACCGGCAAAACCGCCACTCCTGAGATCGCGGCCGAAGCCCATGCCGTGATTCGCAAAGAAGCCTCAGAAATTTTCGGCGCCGATTATGCGAACGGACTGCGCATCCTCTACGGAGGATCGGTCAAACCTGAGAACGTGAAGGCACTGATGGCGCAGGAAGAGATTGACGGCGCGCTGGTAGGCGGAGCATCACTCGACCCGAAATCATATGCTGCGATCGTGAAGTACTAAAACCGCAGATTTATCCAGCTTTGTCACGGGTCCGTCGGTACGATCACGAGGAAGCATCAGCAGCCTGCGGGAACGTACTTCGATCAGGTACAGCAGGCGATCAGCGGCGGTTCGGCATCGACGGTAGCGCTGGCGGGGTCGACCGAAGGGGCCCAATTTCCGGGCGCCCGATCGGCGGAACGTTCATCGCGCATGTCTTGTTTCTAGAACGCGGCGAGAGCCCGCTGATACCTTCCACGACTACGAAATTCGTATCGGACGAGATGCTGCTGCTCTCTGGAGGTCGAAACGGCGATTGCGGCTGTCCGGCGAAAGACCCTTCCGCATCATGTCGTCACGGGGTCGCGACTAGTTTTACGTCTGCGACTACGTTCGATGTCGTCGAACTTATCGGGCCAGACAGCGCTTCGGGCAATATCCGCAGGAACGAATCTATTTCCTTGTGAGTGTTGAATCGACCGAGGCTGACTCGGATCAAGGCTCTGGCGCTGTCTGCGTCGTATCCCATGGCCAGCAGCGCAGCAGAGGGTTCTCCGGAATGATGCGCACTGCAGGCGCTACCAGCGGAGA
>JASLEQ010000525.1 GCA_030151135.1 Candidatus Sulfotelmatobacter sp.
TAGCCATTCCGAAAGCTGGGTTTTCTAGCGGGCAATCTATCCTTTCAGCCGTCACAATCCTGATTCGCGGAAATTCGCATTCTCGTCTAATCTTGCAACCAATTCTGGGTAGGGGAAGTCCTACTTGATATGGGAAGTGAGCCCCTTGTCGTCCATAACTTCGAACGCTTTTTCGCTCTCCGCGCCGCACTCTCGCCTCCGCAGCCTCATCGAGCTCTCCGCGGGGTTCATAGGAATCATGATCGTTCTGTGGCTGCCTACGCACGAGCAGCTCGTCTTCGGCCCCTTCGCCCTGCTCACGCCCGCCGTTCTGGTGCTTTTGAGTAAGCCCACCTCGGAGGAACTAGGCCTTGGACTGCGCCAGTTCCTTTTCTCGCTCTGGCTCTTGCCGGCTGCAATCGTTTTATCCACGCTTGGCATCTATCTTGCCCAACTCGCAGGCACCTATCACGCGCTCTATAAGGCCGACCCCTCCCATGTTGGCGGATACGTGGTCTGGACCATCTACCAGCAGTTCCTGCTCCAGGACTACTTCATGCCTCGCCTGACGCGATTGCTCTCGCGTGATTGGGCGCTTACAGTGGCCGCCGTGCTATTTTCGGTGGCGCATCTACCAAACATCCCTCTCACGATCGCAACACTGGCGTGGGGAGCTGTTTCCTGCGCCCTGTTCCGCCGGTATCGGAGCATCTATGTCCTCGGGATCGTGCAAGGACTACTTGGCCTCTGCTTCGCGGTCTGCGTTCCCGATGTCTTCCTACATCACATGCGTGTGGGACTCGGCTATTGGCACTACCACCCGCAAGCTGTCGCTCCCCAGGCCACCTTCCACGACCTGCCGGATAGATAATCTTTACGGTGCTTACTCTGAGTCGCAAGTCACACGCGCCTAAAACCACAAATACCAAAGCCAATCCACACAGGTATGCGTGATGCCTGAGGCCGTAATGCGTCGGTTCTCCCGCCATGCCCGCCCATAGAAGATGCCGGCAATCGTAGCGAGCAGAACATAGCGCCAGTTGAAATGCGCTGAACCTGGATTTCTTTTGTTGAAGTGAGACAGGCCGAACAACAACGACGCAATAACCAGCGCCCCACGCCGTCCGAGACGACGTTCAAGAAGATTCTGCACCCAGGTGCGAAAAAACAATTCTTCCGGCACTGCAACAAAAACAAAAATGCCCATCCACGACAGAATCGCTTTCCAGATGACTGGTACGTTCGCGTGCGGATGGATGAAGCCCAGGGCCAGTCCTAGACCGATCACAACTGGAGTGAAAAAGAGCAGTTCCCGAAGTCCGGTCTTCCAATCCTGCCAGCGAAAGTGGAAATCAAATCCTGTTCCGCTCACTTGCCGAATTCCCAGGAATGCATAAAGTCCAGCATCTACCAGCAACAGGTTTCCCCAACCCCGCAATCCGGCTGGCCACGCCACATCAAACAGGCGCAGGTCCACAGCCAACCCAAGTGTCAGCAGGATAAGAGCATCCCGCCAGTTTCCACGTTGCTCTGGATCGTCTGATCTCGCGTGAATCATCAGCCACGCCATTGCGACAGGCAGCAACGAATAGAGCACAAACCATTGCCACGAAAAAACGTGGTAAGCGCCGGCTAGAGCCAGGTACGGAATGACGAGACACGCCGGAGCGCCGATGCGCACGATCTTAGGCCATCGGGCGATCGCTCGCGCCATTCTTTGGCCAAACAGCCCGAATGCGAGCGCCGGCAGCAACTCGACCGCAAGAACCCCAATCGCAACCGGATCACGGCTCGACATAGAACCATCTTATCCGCGTCAATGGACTGCTTGTGCGACGTTCCAACCCCGGCTAAAATTCTTTCGATTCTTCGAAGGAGTCCATCATGGCCACCGCTCCGCTCCAGCCCGTTGCCCCTGCATCAACTCCTATGGAACCTAAAATGTCCGAAGGCGCTCGCATCTTGAATACCTTCATCGCGCCCTCAAAGACCTTTACCGACCTGCGCCGCAGTGCTGCCTGGTGGGGGCCGTGGATTTTGATCTCCGTCTTCTCAATGGCCTTCGTCTTTACCATCGGCAAGCAGATCACGTTCGAGCAGGCGAGCAAGAATCAAATCGAACTCTCTCCGAAGCGCTCCGCGCAGTTCGACAAGCTGGCGCCCGACCAGCAGCAAAAACAGCTGCAGGTTTCGGCTAAGATCTTCGGCTATTTCGCGTACGGCAGCCCTCTGTTGATCCTCTTTTATTTTCTGATTTCAACCGTTGCTCTTTGGGCGACCTTCAAGGTAGGCGCGGCCGCCGATACTACTTTCGGACAAGCCTACGCCATTACCATGTACGCGAGCCTTCCCGGCATCATAGGAGCGATCCTCGGCATTATCTCTCTCTTCGCCGGGGTGAATCCTGAAGGGTTCGACGTCAACAATCCGGTCGGGACGAACCTCGCCTATTACCTCGATCCCGAAACTACCGGCCGGTTCATCCGTGGCATGGCGTCTATGCTCGATGTGATCAGCATTTGGACAGTCATCCTCATCGGCATCGGATACGCCTGCACCAGCAAGGTGAAGCGATCCACCGCCATCGCCATTGTTGCCGGATGGTTCATACTCTTCAAATTGCTGACCTCCGCCCTGGCGACGCTAGGGTAGAAGCCTTCATCTTTCTTCGCATGTACCACGCGCTGGGATAAGTTTTTGGGGCTTGGCGCGATGCACAGCTTGTCGCTACCCCGCGATCGACTCGATCGCTTGTATGAGTTCCGCAGGAAGCTGGATCTGCAAGCTAACCAGGTCTTCGCGCAGGTGCTCAGGATTCGTTGACCCCGTAAGCGGCAAGATTCCAATGGACCGCGCGAAGCTGAATACCACCTGCGCCGGGGTGACACTCAGCTTTGCAGCGACTTCGATAAACGAAGCATGGTTCAGGACTTCCTGGTTTGCAGTCAGCAACGAAAATCCTTGATACACAATCTGGTGCTCGGTGCAGAACGCTCGTACCTCACGATCCCATCCCAGGCGTGCGAAGCATCGGTTCTGCACGAAACGGGGAAGTTGCATGCCGCCTGCCTTCATCTCCTCCAGGTGCTCCAATGAAACGTTGCTGACTCCTAGGACCCGTGTGCGGCCGGCGTCGCGTTCCGCTCGCATCGCTTCCCATACTTCAGTGTCGGCCTTGGACCATCCGTACTCCGATGCCGGCCCGTGCAGCATGTAACTGTCAACGTAATCAGTCTTCAGATGTTCCAGAGAACTTGCGACCGATTGCCGAACCTGATCGGCAAGCGGGGCTGCGGCGTCGTATGGCAGTCGGTGATCCTGTCCCCTTTGGTACGTGAACTTGGTCTGAAGAAACAAGTCGCCGCGCGAAACGATTCCGTCTCTATATGCAGCCGACAGTCCTTCTCCCGCGCCTTCTTCAAAGTAATGCTTGCGCTGGTTGGCAGTATCGATTGCTCGAAACCCCAATCGCAACGCCATCTCCACCAAAATGGCCGTTCGGCCTTCCTTCCATGCGGTTCCATAGATAAACACGGGCGGCGTCATCCGGCCATTCTCGCATGACCGGTGTAAGCGGACCCTGGGTGATCCTCGTCCGCTTTGTGGTTGTAACATTTTGCTCGCCCATGACCCCAAAAGGCGACCCGTTATATCCTGAAGGTCTCAGGAGGCTTTCCGTGAAACGTATTCTCATCGTCGTCTCTGTTCTTGCCTGCGCTGCACTTGCTTTTGCCCAGGCGCCTACCAAAGACCCTGTCTCATCCTCACTTCGATCCATGTTGCCTCGTTCCCAAAATAATGCAGTGAGCGCTGTTGAAGCCATGCCAGCCGACAAGTTTTCCTACAAACCCACAGCCGACCAGATGACCTTCGCCCACCTCGCCGTTCATATGATCGGATTCAACAACTCGCTATGTTCGAAAGCTGCCGACGTGCCTGCGCCGAAAACAGAGGAGGCCAAAGAGACCGATTCCAAGGACAAACTCGTCTCCGCCCTCAAGGCGTCCTTTGCTTTCTGCAACGATGCGCTCGCGAAAATGGATGACTCGAAACTCGGAGACGAAATTGATTTCTTTGGGGGACGCAAAGCCCCTCGCGCCATGGCCGCCTTGGTCCTCGCCGGCGGCTGGTCCGATCACTACGCTACGGCAGCAATGTACCTGCGGATGAACGGAATCACTCCGCCATCGGCACAACAGAAGCATTAAGCGTTCCGCGCCCAACTCGAATTTGTACGAAGATGATTCGAACGAAGACGGGTTCCCCATTTTCTGGCCCGCTATCGCCAGAAGTGGGGATTTTTACTTGATCTGGACTAATTCGTCGGCCGCAACGGTCGCATGCTCGGTCGACGCGGGATGCTGCGGCGCTCTCCACGAATCAAAAATCGAAACCTGGTGCACGCACGAGACTGTGCAGTTCGGGGCGCAGCCTTTCTCGGTGAGATATTCCCGGCGCAAATCTTCTTTCGTGTACTTCTCCAGCGGAATTCCTGGGTACCCACGCTGCTGCGAGCAGTAATGCACCAGTCCGTTCTCGCAAATATATAAATAGCGGGCGCCCGCGCGGCAGCGCCAATCATTCGGGAGACCCTTGGCGATATTGTCCTGAAAGGCATTTACGCGTGTGAAGCTGCTCTTCTCGAGCGCCTGCATCTCGTGGTAAATCCTGCGCTCTTCCTCGGCCAGCGGTTGTAGTTGCCCGGTTCCATCATGAATGATCCCGATCGTCGAGGTGAATCCCAATTCCACCGCCCGCTTGCCAATGACGAGAGCGTCTTGCGGATGCGATATCCCCCCGCCAACCACTGAATTAATGTTCACGTGGAAATCCGCGTGCTCAGCCAGTAGTTGCAGCTTCTTATCGAGCACCTTCAAGCTCTTCTTGGACACCTCGTCCGGATTCACGTTGTCGATCGAGATTTGCAGCCACTCCAGCCCAGCTCGATTCAGCCTGTTGATGCGGTCGGCAACCAGCAGATATCCATTCGTGATCAGACCGGCAATCATTCCATTCGCGCGAATTCGCCGGATCACATCATCCAGCTCCGGATGCATGAGCGGCTCCCCGCCAGAGATTGTTACTACCGACGTTCCCAGCGCGCCGAGCTTATCGATCCGGCGGTACATCTCGTCGATCGGAACCGGCTTCGAAAAATCGTCAAACTCGTTGCAGTAGGTGCAAGCAAGATTGCACCGGCGCATCGGAATGATGTGCGCCAGCAGCGGGTGCTCAGTCGAAGTTAGCGCCCGAACCGCCATCTTCGCCCCGCGAAAATTGCGATACGCAGCCTTCGCGCGCCGCCGCAAGTATGTGGAATAAGACGCCATATCGCCTAACCGCTTATTACAACACAAACGCGCGAGATTCTGATCGAAGGTTGCAGCGTTCGGCGCATTCAGAAGGTCGGATGGTCAAATAGATAACTCAATCGCCAACGTTTTCTCCGCGCTGTCGGCGGTTCAAGCCTTTGAATGCCGCAGGTCTCCCATCAAAAGCTTATGCCCAGCGTCCCGCAGGGCGTTGAGCGCCGCTCCGATCCATTCTTCCTGGATCAAAACGTAATCCGTGTCGAACGTCGAAACCGCAAAAATCGGAATCCCCTTCGACGACAGCGGCTCGATAAACGCCAGCAGCACTCCTGTCAGCGAAAACGCAAACGGCCCTTCCAGCTTCAGGCAAGTCCAATGCAGCTTCGCCTCGATGCTATGAGGCAAATTCCCAGCGGGACAAACAATCGACAATTCATCTGCACTGCGCGAGACTGAAGTGAATTCACCCTCGCCAGCCCACGCTGGTACAGCTTCGCCAGGCGCAAGCCGCACCACAACGTAAGGTCCCGACAGCCGTCGAAATTTCAGTTCATGTCCCATTGATCGTAACCGCAGCCAATCCTACGGGCGTGCGGATTGGTGATGTAGTCTCGGCTGTACTTTCGCTTATCCCTCCAGAGCCTTGTTCACCGCCGCCTTCGCCAGCAGCCGCGTTGAGTCAAGAGTCGGCAGCGGAGACGCGTCCGCTGTCACCAGCAACGGGATCTCAGTGCATCCCAGGACCACAGCGTCGCAGCCCTGACCTTTCAACGCTTGGATCACCTCAACGTAATACGACAGCGATCTCGCCAGAAAGTGCCCATTCACCAGTTCATCGAAAATAATCTGATGAATCCGTTCGCGCTCTAACCCGCTCGGAATGCAACAGGCAATTCCCGCCGCCCGTAGCGCCTCCAGATACACAGGTCCTTCCATCAGATATCGCGTGCCCAATACTGCCACTCGCTGGAACCCGCTTCGCTTCGCCTCCGCCGCAACCTCTCGTGCAATGTGCAGCCACGGACGCGGCGACCGGTGCTCCACCAGATCGAAAGCCTGGTGAATGGTGTTATCCGGACAAATCAAAAAATCGGCGCCAGCCTTCGCCAACCTGTCAGCCGACCCGAGCATGAGCTCTGCCACACCCGCCCAATCCCCTGCATCAATGAATTTCATGTACTCAGCCAGCGGGAAGGAATGCAGCGAAACTTCGGGATGCTCGTACTTCCCGAGCCTCTGCGCTCCTTCCAGCGAAATGGTGCGGTAGCAGAGCGCAGCTCCCTCAGTGCTGCACGCAACTATGCCGATGTGAAGCATATAAATGATTGGGAAGGCACTCCCGTTACAGGGCAGAAGAACTTCGGACTCAGCCGCTGAGGGGTGCCTTCACTTTGCTGTTGCCAGCCCCCGCATAAGGGCTGCCCTCCCGATATCTCTTTTCGAATTCATCTCGCGTGCAAATCGTCTTCACGTCCACTACGCGGTCAATTGCGAGAATCCCATCCAGATGGTCGATCTCATGCTGCAGCAATTCCGACAAATCTCGATCGTCACCAGCCTCGAATTCCAGAGTCTGTCCCTGCAGATTCTGGTACCGGATCGTAACCCGCCGCCGCCGCTCCACTTGCATGAAGATTGAAAGAAAGCTTAGGCAGGCATCCCAGACAATAATCTTTTCTTCACTCGCAGCGACGATCTCCGGATTCACCAGCGGCCAAGGTTCCACTCCCGGCAGTTTCAGAAAAATCACGCGCCACAGTATGCCGATCTGAGGAGCCGCAATTCCTCGCCCATAGCCGGTCTTGGCTCGCCAATAAGCCAGTGTGCGGGTCAGATCCGAAACCAGTTCCGCGACCTCGGGCGAAGTCGGGTCGTCGACGCGGGCGCACTTCTCCCGCAACAGCGGATCGCCCAGCTGCAGCACCGCCTTTACCGGCGCCGATCCGTTCGCCTCCACGCCCAACATTTCGTCCCAGGCCGCGCGCAGGTGACGCGGCCATTCTCCAATGTTCACCCACTACCTCGCGGCTGCGGCGTCAAAAAGGCTCAACAACTCCAGCTTTTTGTCAGCGCCCAAAAACGATGCCTCAAACGAGTTGCGTGCCAGTTCCCTGAGATGCTCGTCAGTAAATCCAAACGTGTCCTGTGCCAGCTGATATTCGCGATTCAGAGACGTTCCAAACAGCGCCGGATCGTCCGTGTTCAGCGTGACCATCACGCCTTGATCGAAATAGCTCTTCACCGGATGCTCCGCAATCGTCTTGCAGCATCCCGTTCGCAAATTACTGCTCAGGCAAATCTCCACGGGTATCTGCCGGTACGCCAGTTCTTCGATTAGATCGGGATCCTGCGCTGCCGCGAGCCCGTGTCCAATGCGTTCAGCGTGCAGATTAAGAGCGCCCCAAATCGATTCCGGTGGCCCAGTTTCGCCGGCGTGCGCCGTGAGTCGCAACCCATGCTCCTCGGCATACCCGTAAACGCTTCGGAATAGCTCCGGCGGCGCTTTCACCTCGTCGCCGCCAATCCCCACTCCCACCACGTTTCGGTCGTTATAGCGCACCGCTAGCTCGAAAACTTTCTGCGCCTCTTCTACGCCGAAATGACGCGTCGCGTCGAAAATCCAAAGCAGCGATGTGCCGAAATCCTTTACCCCGCGCGCTCGTCCGCGCTCCAGTCCTTCGAAGATCGCCGCAAAATCCTGCTTCCGATAGAGACAGACTCCGACGGCCACATACACTTCCGCATGCAGCACATTCTCTTGCTTGAGTCGCTGCATCAGCCGGTACGTCGCGACCTCATAGTCTTCCGGGCCGCGAAGGTGAGCGCTCACTTCCTTGAATGCCATCAGGAAACTGGCAAAATCGCTGTACCGATAAAGTGGCGTAGTGTCCGCCAACGTTGCATTTTCACCGTGTTTTCGGCGGAGTTCCACCAGCGTTGCCGGCTCTACTGCTCCCTCCAGGTGTAAATGCAATTCCGCCTTGGGCAGTTGACGAATAAAAGCGTTCGGCGTCTCGACTCCAGCGGACGACATGATTCTCAGATTGTAGTTTGCAGGCAGCCCATTTTGCGAGGGCGCGTCCAAGCCCTCTCGCTCCAATCATGTTTTTCTCACATTCTGCGATTATCCTCGGGGTACTCTCTGGGAAGTGGCTCCAGCGCGGTCCATGTAGCCGACTTGGTTGCCGAAGCTTGTAACGGCTGTTTTTGCATTACAATCCAAACTTCTCCTCGAAGCCGGAGGTCCTTATGTTGAATCTACATACTCGTCGAACGATGTCCCTGTGCGCGTTCGTTATGCTCTCATTTCTCTCATTCGCTTCGTCCGAACTCCGCGTCAAAACACAATCCGGACCTGTGGAAGGCAAGACCGACGGAAAGGTCAACGCTTTTCTTGGAATCCCTTATGCTGCCCCGCCCGTCGGCGATCTCCGCTGGAAGCCCCCTCAACCGGCAGCGAAGTGGTCCGGCGTCCGTAACGCTAAGGACTTCGGTTCCCACTGCATGCAAGGGAACGTTTTCGGAGACATGGTGTTCCACGACCCCGGCGCCAGCGAAGACTGCCTTACCCTCAACATTTGGATTCCCGTCAGGCATGAGTCCGGGAAACTTCCGGTGATGGTCTGGATCTACGGCGGAGGCTTCGTCGCCGGCTCGACATCTGAGGACCGCCAGAACGGATCGAACCTTGCCCAGCACGGCGTCATCGTTGTGTCTATGAACTACCGCCTTGGAATTTTTGGCTTCTTCGTGCACCCTGAACTCGCCAAAGAGTCCGGCCACAATTCGGCAGGCAATTACGGATTGATGGATCAGCTCGCCGCGCTGAAGTGGGTCCATGACAACATAGCCGCGTTCGGCGGGGATCCCGCCAACGTCACTATCTTCGGCGAAAGTGCCGGATCATTCTCCGTCAGCGCCCAGATGGCTTCGCCGCTAGCGAAGGGACTGTTCCAGAAGGCAATCGGAGAAAGCGGCGCCGCTTTCTCCCGCAGTGGACTGTCGTTCGATCCGATGTCAGTACGCGCTGAAAAAGACTCCCATCTCGTGAGTGAAAAATTCGGTGTATCGACACTAGCCGAGCTTCGGGCCATTCCGGCCGACAAGTTGCTCGACCCATTCGCGCCTCCGAAATCGCATGGCTTCGACTTCGGTCCCGATATTGACGGCTCATTCTTGCCGGAATCTGTGCCTGCGATCTTTTCCGCGGGAAAGCAGAATGATGTCCCGCTGCTCGCCGGGTGGAATCGCGACGAAGGCAGCTTCGAGATCGAGTCGGCCGCGCAAAAACCAACGGCCGAAAGTATGAAGGAAATGGCAAAAAAGGATTTCGGCGAAAAAGCGGATGAGTTCCTGAAGCTCTACTCGTCCGATACCGATCAACACGCTCGCCGTTCCGCTCTCGACTACGCCGGGGATAAGTTCATCGCCATGTCGACCTGGGATTGGATTGAGGCACAGAGCAAGACCGGCAAACAGCCCATCTACCGCTATCGCTTTGATCAAGCGCACTCGTGGAAAGATCCGAACAGACCGCGAACCGCGTATCACTCCGCCGAGATCGAATACGTTTTCGGCCAACTCGATAGCGAAACCCAAGCCGATTGGACTCCCGGCGATCGTCAGCTCAGCGGCATCATGCAGCGATATTGGTCGAACTTCGCGAAGGCTGCGAATCCCAACGGGGCAGGCCTGCCCATCTGGCCGATGTATACCTCATCGGACGGCTATCCCGTGATGTATCTCACCTCGGACCCTTCAGCGCACAAAGACGACCACCGCGAACGTTATCTGTTCTTGTCGAAAGAGTGGAAGTCGAAAGAGTAAGCAACCATTGATGGTGGGGAGGCGCCTCGCCTCCCACCGCTTCTATTTCTTCGCAAACTCGCTGTGGCGTCGGCTGTAGAAGGTATAGATCAGCAAGCCCAGCCCCAGCCACACCACGAACCGCACCCATGTGATCAGCGTCAGGCCGAACATCAACCCGCCACAAAGAATCACGGACAGCAGCGGGAACCACGGCACAAATGGAACGCGGAACGCGCGTTTTCGATCGGGTTGTTTGCGCCTCAGCAGAATCACTCCCAGCGAAACCAGCACGAACGCGAATAGAGTTCCAATGTTAGCCAGGTCGGCGGCATCGCCGATATCCACGAGACCGGCTGGAATGCCCACCGCGAAGCAAGCGATCCAGGTGGACCAGTGCGGCGTTTTATATTTCGGGTGCACAGCAGAGAACAGCTTGGGTAACAACCCATCGCGCGACATGGCGTACCAGATGCGCGCCTGCCCGTACTGGAACACGAGCAACGAAGATATCATCCCCGTCAACGCCCCAATCACGATTACCGACCGAAAGAACGGATGCACTCCCAGATACTTCATGGCGTAAGCGACAGGGGCCTCGGCAGCCGCTCCGGAGACGAAAGTCGTGTACCGCATCATGCCGAGCAGCACTACTGCGACACCAACGTAGAGCAGCGTGCAGATAATCAGAGACATGATGATGCCGAAGGGTAAGTCTTTTTGCGGGTTTCGTGACTCCTCAGCGGCAGTTGAAACCGAGTCGAATCCAATGTACGTGAAGAAAACGATCGCTCCTCCAGTCACGATTCCGGCAAAGCCCGAAGGGGCAAAGGGAGTCCAGTTCGCGGGCTTCACCAGCATCCCGCCGACCACCAGGAAAGTTACGATCGCGCCGATCTTAATGGCGACCATAATGTTGTTGGTCTCGGCGGACTCCTTTACGCCGCGCACCAGCAGCAACGTGAGAATGAAAACGATGAGGAACCCGGGCAGATTGAAATAAGCGCCCGTCCATTGGCCCGACGCCCACACCGGGCTCGCCCATTTATCGGGCAAGATGATGCCGAACGCGGCGAATTGCGCCTTGGTATATCCAGCGAAGCCCACCGCTACCGCGACGTTACTCACCACGTATTCCAGAATCAGGTCCCAGCCGATGATCCAGGCAAAAATTTCCCCGAGCGTCGCGTAAGAATAGGTATAGGCGCTTCCGGCGATCGGGATCATCGACGCCAACTCCGCATAACAGAGGCCGGCAAAGCTGCATGCAATGGCTACGAGAAAGAAAGAAATCGCAATTGACGGTCCAGCCGGAGGCCGGCCGTGCATCAGAGCCCCAGTCACGTGCCCGGTGCGGAGGAAGCTTACGATCAAATCGAGCGCCTGAGCGTGCAGGATCGACGGGACCTGGAAGTATTCTCCCGCCGCCGCAGTCCCCGTCAGGACGAAGATGCCCGACCCGATGATCGCGCCGATGCCTAACGCCGTGAGCGACCACGGACCGAGAGTTTTCTGTAAGCGATGTCCGGGAGTTTCCGATTCCGAGATCAGTTTGTCGATGGACTTGCAGCACAAAAGCTGATTGTCGGAGGTGCGCACAACTTCATTCGTTGGAGGCGCGCTCGTTGTGGGTTGTGACAAGAGGTCAGATTTCTCCTGAACGGAGGAAGTGCATGAGGTGCCCCACCCTTCGCGTTTCTTGAAGGGTGGGATTCCCCGAATTCTTACCGCTTTGCCTGCCCGCGCGCCAGCTTCTTGACCTTTGGCTTCTTAGATCCCCGCGCGTAATCGCGCGGCTTCAGTGGCTTGTCCGCCTTGCGCTTCTTGCGCGCGGTCCGTTTTGCTTTCTTGCGTTCGTCTCTGCTTAATGCTGTCGTATTCGCCATGAATCAGTCTGTTTGTCCTTTTAACCGAATTGTCTCTACCATACTGCTCAAAACCCAACTCTCAAAACGGTGGGAATCGGTCTCGCGATGCCCAGCACTCGATATCATCGCTCCACCACACCGGCCCATCTTCATTCGTCTGCAGCATACGCGCTCCCTCCGCCACCGTGAATTCTACATATGGCCACGTCGGCGCGTTCGGCGGACGCGTCTTGATCTCATCATTAATGATGTTGAACCACTTTACGCAATCCTTCGCGTTGTTCGGATTCGGTGCCGTATTCGGGTTGACCGCCTTCGCCGTGTAGTAGTTGAAAATCTGCAGACCCTCCGGCTCGAAATTTCCATCCGAGTTCATCACCTGCAACTCGATGACGTATTGATACACATCAACCGGTTCGTTCGTTCCGGCCACGGTGTCATGATGAAGCTTCATCAACACCGGCGTGCCGTCGAGGATCGAAAAATATACGTAATCCGGCTGCTTCGGCGCCTCAAGAGCCTTCGTCATATTCTCCGGGCTATTCGCCGGACGCCGTTGCTCCTGCGGTTTCTTTACCTGTGCCGTCGCAGCAGTTGCCAGCAGGGCCGCACACACGACGATCAAAACTCTTTTCATTCCGGTTCCAACTCCACAAGAGGATGGATACCCATTTCCGTCTTTGTCAGAAGTGGGGATTTTCGCTGGGATTTCGGAAGCGACTAGGCCCGCTCCAGCTGCGCGTACTTCTCCACCAGCTTCTTCAATCCAAAGCGTGGAAATTGTACCGTAATCTTGGCCTCTTCGCCTTCTCCCTCGCGCTGGTAAACCGTCCCTTCGCCATATTTTGGATGCCGCACTCTCTGGCCCGGGCGAAATCCGCGCTTCCCAGTCGGCTCTTCGACAGGAGCGGCCTTGGGCACACTGAACTTCTTCCCCCGGCTGGCGAAAAATTCCGCAATGTTCTCGATCGAGTTATAAGGACGCGCGGGGGCTGTGGGTTTACTCGAATTTCCCACTTTCGGGGACGCCTGAGAATCGCGGCCTCCGCCATGCCATGAGGCGCTCTGATCCTCATCCTCGTAGGAGTAATGCGTTGTGCCGGAATCGTAATGACTCGTGTTGGGGCGGCCACCCCCGGCCGTCTGGCGGACCGAAGCTACATTACTTCTCCGTGTCCCAAGCTCCTCAATCAGAGGCGCCGGCACTTCCTCCAAGAACCGCGATGGCACGCTCGCTTCCGGCAAATCAGTCCCATACCGCCGCCGATAAACGGCCCGGGTCAGGATCAGCTGATCCATCGCCCGCGTCATCCCGACATAACACAGCCGTCGTTCTTCCTCAATTTCTTCCGGAACCAGCATCGTCCGCGAATGCGGGAACAGGCCCTCTTCCAGCCCGCTCAGAAAAACAAGAGGGAACTCGAGTCCCTTCGCCGCATGCAGGCTCATCAGCGTGATCTGCGCCCGCGCATCGTAATCGTCCGCATCGGCAATCAAGGCCGCGTGATCGAGAAATTCGTCGAGCATCTCCCCACGATCCTTCGAGTCCATTGCCGCATTCACCAACTCGTGCAGGTTCTCAATCCGCGAGTAGGCCTCAGGAGTGTCCTCTTCTTCGAGTATCTTGATGTACCCGGTCCGGTCGATTAGAAACTTAAGAATGTCGCTAGTGCTGACCGCGGGAAGCGGAAAAGATGCGGTAGCCGCGTCAACCTCGCCAGAATCCACAGCAGCGTCGGCATCCGGCGTAGCAGAATCTGGCCTACTACCGGTCGCTGCCTCTATTGGAAATTCCACGTCCCCCTCAACGCTAGCCTCAGAGTCCGAGACATTCTCACCGAAGTCGAAAGAGAAATTTCCAAACTTGCCCGGATCAAACGCAGTCACATCTTCTTCACTCGCCGCTTCCTTTTCCGTTGCTGTCCCGGTATCTACCTGGGATATCTGCCCGGATTCCTCCAACTGCTCCGCGAAGTTCCCGCCAAGCATCGCCCGCGCATCTTCAATCAGCTGCTGAAAACTCTTCAGCGCGGCCACTGCTCGCGGAGGCACTAACTGCCTCTTCACCGCTTCGCCAATTGCTCCCCACAGAGACAGTCCAGTCTCCAGCGCGAGCTGCTCGAGCGTATCAATCGTCCCCTTGCCAATCCCCCGCGAGGGCGTATTGATCACCCGCAGCAGGGAAATCGTGTCCGCCGGATTCTGAATGACTTTCAGATACGAGATCATGTCCTTGATCTCGGCCCGCTCGTAGAACGAGAATCCGCCGACCACGTGATACTTCAACCCGTAGCGCCGCATCGCCTCTTCAAACAACCGCGACTGCGAATTCGTGCGGTACAACACCGCCGCCTTCGGACTCTCCCCTCGCTCTGTCGCCTCACGCACATACCGTGCAATCGCATCGGCCGCGAACAGCGCCTCGTTCTCGCCATCCGGAGCCTCGTAGTACCCGATCTTCGCCCCGCCCTGCCGCGACGTCCAAAGATTCTTTCCCTTGCGTCGCACGTTGTTCGCGACCACCGCCGCCGCTCCCTGCAAAATGTTTTGCGTCGATCGATAGTTCTGCTCCAGCCGGATGATCTTTGCTTCAGGAAAATCCTGCTCGAACTCTAAAATGTTCCGGATGTCCGCCCCGCGCCACGAATAAATCGACTGATCCTCATCCCCAACGGCGCAAACGTTATGCTGTTCCCCGGCCAGCATGCGCATCAGTTCATACTGTGGCCGGTTCGTGTCCTGGTATTCATCGATCAGCAAATACTGAAAGCGCTTGTTGTAGTACTCGCGCACCTGCGGCGCCGATTTCAGTAGCCGCACCGCCTCCAACAGCAGATCATCGAAGTCGAGCGCATTCGCCTTGCGCAGTTCCTTGCGATATTCCTCGAACAGATGCGCGACCTTCTCCGTCTTCGGATCCGCCGACTGCAAATACAGCTCCTGCGGATCGAGCATGTGATTCTTTGCCCATGAAATTCGCCCGAGCACCGTCCGCGGCGTGAGTTGCTTGTCGTCCACTCCCAGCCGCTTCATGATCGACTTCACCACGGACTGCTGATCACCCTCGTCATAGATAACAAACTTCTTCGTGTGTCCGATTGGAGGCTGTCCCGGCACCGTCGACGGAATCCGAAGAGCCTCAATGTCTCGACGAAGCATTCGCACGCAAAACGAATGAAACGTCGAGATCACGGGCTTCGCGATGCTCAATCCGCCAACGAGTTTCTCGACTCGCTCTCCCATTTCCGCAGCGGCCTTGTTAGTGAACGTCATCGCCAGGATCGACTCCGGCATCACGCCTTTGTGCTCAATCAGATAGGCGATCCGGTAGGTGATGACGCGCGTCTTCCCGCTCCCAGCGCCGGCCAAAATCAATACCGGTCCCTCGGTAGTCTCAACAGCCTCGCGCTGTTGCGGATTCAGTTGGTCAAGAAAAGACAAGAAAGAAGTGGCTCCGGGAGTGATCTCTTAATTTTACACGGGTAAGTTGACTACCCAAATTGTGTTGAGAGCTCGAAACTTAAAACTTAAAACTTTGAAACTCGCAATCAAACTTTCCTTCGCAAGCCGCACCCCCTGCACCGTTCTTCCACCGGAGTCGGAAACGGGCGACGCGCTTGGTTCGAGTTACGCCGGTAACTCGAAAAATCATCCCCCTGAGATCCAGGCGCGTCCGCCCATAAAGGAGTCGGTGTCGCAGTTTCGCGAGCAGCGCAACGCGGCAGTGAGCTTCAATCGGGTAGGTCTGTAACGCCGTAGGTCGGCATCGTCACCAACGCCGCCGATCGAAACAGGCGTCGCAAGCTTGCCCAATGCAGCCGCGAAGCGGCGAAAGAAAACGACACAGGCTCAAAACAAAGGAGCCTCTATGCGTTCCAAAATCGTCGCTGTTTTTGTATTACTCACCCTAACTGGATTTCTTGCTTTTAACCAACGCCCCGCGCGCGCCGGAGAAATTACCCCCACGCCGGGATACAAAGTGCTCGAACCCATCCGCCACGGAAATCTCACCGTCTTTCCCATCGTCGCCGCGAAGAGCTATCCCACCGGGGAATTCATCACTCTCGACGAAGGCCTCCGCTCCGGCGAAGTCGTCGTCACCGAAGCGGGCAGCGCTCAAGGACTGATCCGGCGTCAAGGTGCCCCGATCCACCATTACGATGGCGCCGAGGTGAACCGCCTCGTCCTCGTGAACAATTCCAGGCACCCGCTGCTGCTGCTCGCCGGTGAAGTCGTCAGCGGAGGCAAGCAGGATCGCGTCATCGGCAAAGACCGCATCGTCCCCGCCGAAAGCGATCCCATTGACCTGAGCGTCTTCTGCGTCGAGCACGGACGCTGGATCGCCAGTAGCGACAAATTCGGAGCTTCGGAAGCCATGTATGGCGCCGGAGTCCACGGTGGCCCTCTAACCAATGCCCCCGCTCCCATGGCGATCATGGTGCAACCCTCCGTTCGCGCCAAAGCCATGGCCGACAAAAATCAGCAGGGGGTCTGGGATGAAGTCAGCAAACAAAAAGAAGCTTTGGTCGCTAGAGTAGCGCCGACCGCTCCATCAGAAACCGTCGAACTCAGCGGACTCTCTTCCTACGCCAAAGTGAATGAGAATGAAAACATCCGGAAGGAAGTAGACTCGGTGGCCAAACCGATCGAGCAGAACTATCAGAGCCTCATCCACCAGCTTCGCGATCGCAATGCCGTCGGAGTCGTCGTCGCTGTGAATGGACGCATCATCTGGGCCGACATCTTTGCGAGCACGGACCTTCTCAGCAAGTACTGGCCAAAACTCGTGCGCTCTTACGCGTCCGAGGCGTTCGTGACCCGCGCCAAAGAGATGGAAGTCACTACGACGCAGGCAGACGCATTTCTGGCCGACATGGAAGGCCGCCGGCAAACCATCGAAAACGAACCCGGAGTCTATCGTCACACCGAAGTGACCGGCGACAACTTCAAAGCATTCTCGCTGACGTCGCTCTTACCGAAAACCGGCTTCGAAGTGCACGTGGCCAAAATGGCGGATTAAAGTGGTCCATGGTCCGTCAATATTGGGATAAAGGTGGCGGAATAACGAACGGTGAGGGACGAATAATTACCGTCACTATAGAGTAGGCCCCTTGAAGGGGCTGCGCCACCGACCGCTACGTTTGAACGGCCGTTAGCGGCGAGTGACCTACTGCCCGTGTGACGCGTACCACTGCCGCCACGCATTCGCATCATTCCCGAAGCTTTGATGCGTAATATCGCTCAGCGCATGAAATGCCCACGTATGTGTTTGAACATCGAGCGCCGGATCATCCGAGTAGTCGATCAGTCGCGGGACTGCCGTCATCCGTTGCGAAGGGGTAAACATCCCCGACTCTGCCAGCCCACAAGCCGCGCGTTCCCGCACTAAGGATGACGGGTCATCGTGCATCGTTTTCAGCAAGGGTGCAATCGCTGCGTCTGCACCGGATAGCGCTAAGCCCTCTACCGCCCATTGTCGGGAGTCCACCTCTGAGTCGTTGAAGTGCGAGATCAGGGTTTCCACGATTCGGTCGGGCTCTACGCCACGATTCGCCATCAGTCCCAGCGCCCACAGCGCCCAGATCTTCTTCGCGTGATCTTGCGAGTTTACCGCGCCAAGCAGATACTCCAGGCTTTCGGAGTTTTTCTCCAGACCATAAGCCGCCAGCGCAACCTCAACTCCCGATGCGCGTACCCGCAGATCATCGGAGTTCAGTGCTGCGGTCGTTACATTCGCGATTTGCGAATTCCATTGCAGGTTTCCGTGCCATTGATCCAGTCGCGACGAGATCTGTTCCACTGCCCCTGGCGAGTGGCTTACTGCTTGCTGCAACAGTGTCTCCGCCTGTTTCTGCGCATCAATTCGATCGAGCGGTAGTGCAGCGGGTAGATCTGCCGGCTCGCTTTTCTGGGACGAAGATCTCTGCAACACACCGGGATGCGATAAATGGCTGTTCTTCACCGCTCCCGCAAGCAGTGCGGCTAGCATCCCTACTATCGCCGCTACAAACTGAAGAAACTTCGGGCCTACTTTCCGCGCCGGATCCTGCCCGGCTGCCTGGTTGTAACCAGCAACGTCTGAACCCGGTCCCAGGCTCCCATAATCAGGAGTAGGGTTAAGCCTCGGGTCGGCCATTGGCGCGACGTTTCCCCGAAATTCCCCTCCCGGCGGCACTGCTGATGGCATGTCCATGCAATAAGAAGAGTCTAGGAGCCGCCTCAAAATGGGGTAAAGTTACTTTAGGTGCGAGCCCTTCCTGCAGTTCGACGGCATCGAAGGGCTACCACGGTGGGGAAGAATCTCTGTCCCTGCGGTCCAGGCGGGCAAAGCTCATCCGGAGGAAACTATGTCGACGGGATCCAAATGGCTGTTCGCCGTTCTCAGCTTATCTCTGCCAGCGCTTGTCTTCGCCGCCGACGCTCCCGGATACCACGTAACAAAGACGTACAAGCTCGGAGGTGAAGGGGGCTGGGACTATCTCACCGCTGATCCCGATACGCACCGCATTTTCATCTCTCGTGGCACGCACGTGATCGTCCTCGATGCCCAGTCGGGCAAAACGGTAGGCGATATTCCCGACACGCCCGGCGTTCACGGCATCGCGCTCGCTCCGGATCTCGGAAAAGGCTTTACCAGCAACGGGCGTGAAGGCACCGTCACCGTTTTCGACGTCAAAACGCTCGCGCCTATGGGAGCGAAGATCAAAGTCGGCGATAATCCCGATGCTATCCTCTATGATCCCGCCACCAAACGAATCTTCACCTTCAACGGTCGCAGCCAGGATTCCAGCGTGATCGACGCCTATGAAGGCAAAGTTCTTGCCACCATCAAACTCGACGGCAAACCCGAATTCGCTGCCAGCGATGCCAAAGGCACCGTGTTCGTGAACATCGAAGACAAAAGCGAACTTACCGCCATCGATGCCAACAAGATGGAAGTGAAAGCGAAGTGGCCGCTCGCTCCCTGCCAACAACCCAGCGGCCTTTCCATGGACCGGCAAAATCGCCGTCTCTTTGTCGGCTGCGACAACAAAATGATGGCGGTCGTAAATGCTGACACTGGCAAAGTTCTGGCGACCCCGCCCATCGGCGAGGGCGTAGACGCAACTGCCTACGACGAAGGCACCGGTCTCGCTTTTGCGTCCTGCGGGGAAGACGGTGTCATCACCGTTGTCCATGAAGATTCCCCTACCCAGTTCAACGTGGCAGAAAACGTTAAGACCGAAAAGGGTGCGCGCACCATGGCCGTCGACATCAGCACGCACATGCTCTACACCGTCACCGCAAAGTTCGGTCCTCCTCCCGCTGCAACCGCGCAAAACCCGCACCCCTGGCCCACAATCGTTCCCGGTACTTTCGAAGTCCTGGTCCTTCAAAGCCAGAGCAAATAAAATCAATGGACGATTTGGACATTCCTTGCCCTTGAAGCGCTGGGATTCCGCCGAATCCTGAAGCGACGAGGATGTGCAGTTCCTACCACGTGCACGTTGCCTGCACGCATGATCCACTAGCCTGAAGCTCTGCTCCTACATTCCTCCCGGTATGCCAACCCCAATCTCCAGCGGTTACAATGATTGGTCTTCTGGCAACCTGGACGACGGAACGGAACGACTAACGACCGCATGAGCATGAGAGTTCGTAAAGCTGTTTTTCCCGCAGCCGGACTGGGCACACGCTTCCTGCCCGCCACCAAAGCGCAACCCAAAGAGATGCTCCCTCTCGTCGATAAGCCCATCATCCAGTACGGGGTCGAAGAGGCCATGGCCTCCGGATGCGACCAGATCCTCATCATCACCGGACGCGGCAAGCAAGCCATCGAAGATCACTTCGATGTCAGCTATGAACTGGAAAAAATGCTCGAGGAGCGCGGCAAGACCGACCTTCTCCATATCGTGCGCCAGATCTCTGACATGATTTATGTCGGCTATGTACGCCAGAAAGAAGCTCTCGGCCTCGGTCACGCGGTGCTCATGGCGCGCGAACTCGTCGGCCACGAGCCCTTCGCGGTCCTGCTCGCCGACGACGTCATCGACGCTACTGTCCCGGCACTTAAGCAAATGGTTGATGTCTTCAACGAAAAGCAGTGCAGCGTGATTGCCGCCCAGGTCGTGGAAGGCAAGATGATTTCTTCCTACGGCGTGTTCGATGCACAACCCGCCGAGGGCCACAACGGACGCCTGTTTGAGATCCGCAACATGGTCGAGAAGCCTAAGTTTGAGGAGGCTCCATCAAATCTGGCCGTCATCGGCCGCTACATCCTCACCCCGGCTATTTTTGATTGTCTCGCCAGGACCCAAACCGGTGCCGGCGGCGAACTCCAGCTCACCGACGGTATGCGCATGTTGTTGAAGCAGGAAAAAATGTACGCCTATGTCTACGAGGGAAATCGCTATGACACAGGCGACAAACTCGGATTCCTGAAGGCCACCGTGGAATTCGCCCTTAAGCGCCCCGATCTTGGGGGCCCTTTCCGCGATTATCTAAAGGGATTGAACCTGAGCTGAACGCGATGGGTTGGGATTCCGATTCTCACACCAGACCATCTGAATGTTTGGAAGCGGTACAGCGGCAATAGGTAAGAGCGTCTGCGTGGGCGTGTCGTTTCACTTTCTGCTCCGAGCGAAGCAGGCGCCTGCTCGAAGCAGAAAATGACTTTTCAACGATTCAAACCCGCCCGTTGATTTTGGCCCACCACCATCTCACGCCGACAAACAGGAAGCGCCAATCCTGAAAAAACTCCGGTGGCTTCCCTTCGAAAGCATGCCCCACGAACTGGAGCAGCCATCCTGTGATGAACAGAATGAGTGCGTACCACCACATCCGGTGATAGAAGAGTGCGGCGCCAAACAGTACAAGCGATAACAGAATGGTAGGTATGCCATACGTGTGGCACACCCGGTTCACGGGATGCTGGTGGCTCCGCGCGTACTTGGCGATCCATTGATCGCTGGTGCGTGCGCCAAACATACCGTCGGGGATAATACTACAAGTTGCCGATGCTTTATTCCGGACGCTCGCTGCCGGCAGCGACTCTTGAGACACAGTGGTTACCTCCAGTGTCCACCTTCTTTGCAGATGGGCAGGCCAGTTCTGGTGCGTGTTCATAATCCTTCTTTTTCTTCTCTACTTCAACCGGGGGAAGCCGGGCAAAAAACCCGACTAACTTAGTTGCAAGAGAAGTCCGTTAGGTTGATCCTTGTTGTCACATTGCTGTAACACTCCCTCGGTTGAGACGACGCTCCGAGCGTGGTAGCATCCTAGGTTTTGGCGGGTGGTTCGAAGGAATTCGCCGGACTGGCCTTTTCTCCTGTCCTCATTTCTCTCCTCGGGCCCATTCCTCTCACGCCTGCCGGAAGGAGCCCAACTTGAAAGTCTATTCCGGAGCAAACATCAGGAATGTTGCGATGGTCGGCCACGGACACGCCGGCAAGACCTCGCTGGTTTCGGCCATGCTGTACACCTCGGGGGCCACCCAGCGGCTTGGACGCGTGGACGACGGTTCGGCCACCACCGATTACGACGACGAAGAAGTCTCCCGCCAGATGTCCATCTCCACCGGTTGCGCCGTCGTCGAGTGGAATGGTACGAAAATTAACATTCTCGATACCCCCGGCTTCAACATGTTCGTTCACGAGGCCAAGATGGTCCTGCCCGTGGTCGACGCCGCCATCGTAGTCGTCGATGGCGTTGCCGGAGTCGAAGTGGTCACCCAGCGCGTCTGGAATTATTGCGAGGAATACAAAACACCCCGGCTGATCGTTGTTAACCGTATGGACCGCGACCGTGCCGACGCCGGGCGCGTCCTCGAATCCGTCGAAAGAGCTTTTGGAAGAAATGTGATTCCGATCGAGTTGCCGATCGGTGCCGAGAAAAGTTTGTCCGGAGTGATCGACCTCGTCCGCATGAAGGCCTACACCTATGAAATGGGTGGCAGCGGCAAAGGAAAAGAAACCGAGATTCCCGCCAACTTAAAAGATCGGGCCCTGGAAGCCCATGAGCGGCTCGTCGAACTGGTCGCCGAAGGCGACGACAAGCTGATGGAAAAGTTCTTCGAAGCGGGCACTCTCGGCGAAGAAGATCTGGTTCCCGCGCTGCACAATGCCATCCGCGAGGACAAGATTTTTCCTGTCATCTTCAGCTCCGGCTTGGGCAACATTGGCGCCGACCGGGTCATGGATTTCATCGTCGACTACACCCCGGCGCCTTCCGAGCATGAATGGGTGCAGGGAGAAGCCGCCGCTGGAGGAAACGGCGACGCTCCCAAGCGCCACGAGACCGACGAAGAACCGGTTTCCGTCTATGTCTTCAAGACGGTGTCTGACGCCTTCGCCGGCCGCATCTCGTATTTCAAAGTCTTTTCGGGAGTGCTGAAGAACGACGCTACCCTACAAAATTTTCCCAAAGGCACAGCCGAAAAACTTGCCCACATCGCTGTCATGCAGGGGAAAACGGCGATCCCGGTCAACGAACTCCATGCCGGAGATATCGGCGCCGTCGCCAAGCTGAAAGACACTTTGACCGGCGACACCCTCGGCGACAAGTCCGCGCCTATTCAGTATCCCCGCGTGAAGCTGCCTGAACCCGCGATCACCTTCGCCATCGAGCCCAAGTCCCGCGCCGATGAAGACAAGCTCGGCCCCGGCCTGCACAAGCTCATGGAAGAAGATGCCATGCTGCGCTTCTTTCGTGATCCGCAAACCAAAGAATTCCTGATCGCAGGAACCGGTCAGCAACATATCGAAGTCGTTGTCGCCAAACTCAAGAAGCGCTATCACACTGAGGTCAACCTGAAGGCCCCGAAAGTTCCTTACCGCGAAACGATTCGCGGCAAGGCCGACGTCCAGGGACGCCACAAAAAACAAACCGGCGGCCACGGCCAATACGGCGATTGCAAAATTAAAATGGAGCCTCTCCCTCGCGGCGGAGAGTTCGAGTTCGTCAACGATATCTTCGGCGGCGCCATCCCCAAGAATTTCATCCCAGCCGTCGAAAAGGGAATCAAAGACGCCGCGTCGCGCGGCTACCTGGCCGGATTCCCAGTCGTCGACTTCAGGGTAATCCTCTACGACGGCTCCTATCACGACGTCGACTCCAACGATCTCTCGTTCCAGATGGCGGGCCGCATCGCATTCAAGAAGGCCATGGAAACCGCCAAGCCTACGATTCTCGAACCCATCATGCACGTCGAAATTACTGTGCCCGATGACTTCGCCGGATCGATCATGGGTGATCTCAACAGCCGCCGCGGCCGGATTCAAGGCATGGATAACCAGGCGGGTAATACCGTCGTCAAGGCAGAAGTTCCGATGTCTGAGATGCTCACCTACGGTGTCGAACTGACCTCAATGACCCAGGGCCGCGGCAGCTTCAACATGGAAATGCACCACTACGACGTCGTCCCCGGCCAGTTGCAGGAAAAGATCATCGAGAAATCCAAAGCCGAGCGTGGCGAAGTGAAGGAAGAGGAAGAGTAGCTTTTCTATTGACCGGTTAGAAAACATCAACAATCGAGGTGATGCTTTCCAATGAGGATACTCCTGCTCAGTTCTCTGGTAATTCTCTTCGGACTTTCATGCCATGCGGCCACCGCCGAACCGCAAACCTTCCCTACCTCCGCCGGTCCGGTCAAGATCACTCCCCTGAATCACGCCAGCACCCTGATCGAAGCCGGCGGCAAGGTGATCTATCTTGACCCGGCGAAGCCCGTCGATTTCTCCGGACGTCCCAAAGCGGACCTTATCCTCATCACCGACATCCACGGCGACCACATGGATCCTGATTCCGTGAAAGCGGTGAGCAAAGCAGACACAGAGATCATCTCTTCGTCCGCCGTAGCCCAGACGATCACAACCGCCAAGCCCATCGCCAACGGCGAAACGAAAACCTGGCAATCTTGGACGATCGAGGCAATCCCCGCCTACAACATCAAGCGCGGTCCCGCACCCGGCAAACTTTTTCACGATAAGGGACGCGGTAATGGCTACGTTCTCACCTATGGCGGTAAGCGTTTCTACTTCTCCGGCGACACCGAAGGCGTTCCCGAAATGCGTGCTCTCAAAAATATCGACGTGGCCTTCGTCTGCATGAATCTGCCCTATACCATGCCGCCCGAAGAAGCCGCCGAGGCCGTCAAGGCGTTTCACCCCAAGATCGTGATCCCCTATCACTATCGGGGATCAGATCTGTCTGTCTTTCAGAAGGCACTTGCCGGGACCGGAATCGAAGTCCGCCTGCTCGATTGGTATCCGAAATAGACCGTGCAAGAGTCTCTTTGCTTCAGCGCTGCTTGCGATCGAATCCGCGGCCCTCGAAGTCCTTACTCATGCCAGCCGCGCTCTATGTACCCTGCGTTCCGATATCTCTGAAAAATGAAGCGGGACCGGCGAACCGGTCCCGTGGTGGTCTTACATCTCTCGCAACGATCTATGGCATGCCGAACAGGTCCGTCATCGCCTGCGTGTTCGAGTCGCAAGCGTGATTCAGGCAGGGTAGATGGAAGCCGCCTTCCAGCGTCCGCAGCAGCGAGAAATGGTCGTAGAAGACATTGCTCTGCAGTTGGTGGAAACCGTAATTGGTGTCTACGATGGCCGCCACCTGGTTGATGATCGGTTGAACGGAATAGTCATTCTCATCCCAGATTACGACGATGGCGTTCCGGCCTCGCCTCCACGCCGGCGAGGCGTGAATGGAATTTACGATCTTCTGCACCGCCTGGTCTCCCAGCGTGATCAGCGCCGGATTCAGTCCATCCTGTGTTCCATTGTCGTTTGGATCGTACTGGCAGAATGCCGTGCCATTGCCACGCCCGTGCTGATCGTTGCATTGGTTCGGCACGATGTACGACAACGCCGGAGAGGTTCCCCGCGAAAGATCCCACCACAATCCACTCGTGCCCTCAAAGCCTGCCATCTGCGCGTAGCTGACGAGCGGATTCGTGCCTTCCTGTACTTCCTGGAAATAAACAAACGGATTATGTTTAGATGCATACAGCTGAACAATGTCCCCGGTGCTCAGCTGAGGATTACAGCCCGGACATGGAGCAAATGTCGAGTTGTTTGTGAAGTTGCCATCGCTGTAGTTCACCGTGTCAGGTCCTGTCGGCGGCAAGTCTTCCTGATAGGTTTTCCAGGTCCGGTTTGCGGCAGCGAGTTGGTCGGCGATCGTGATGCCCAGAGTTTCAGGATTCGCTGCGTACGCGTGAACGCCGTCGATTTCAATCTCGCACGGAGGCCCTGTCACTTCGTTCGTGCAGTCGAGCAGCGGAGTCGCCGCGTCCGTTCCAGAACCGCTGATCGGGCAGATGTTCGGGCTTGGCGGGTTGTCCGTGTTCGGCATACCCGTGGCAAGGTTGGGTGCGCACGTTGAATTGTGCCAGTCGGGCGAATTATCGCTCAGCACCCCGAAGTTCGATCCACCCACCGTCTCCAGGTAGTTCGTCAGGCTCGGATGCGCCACAGCGAAATAGTTGGTCGCCAGGTTCGCCGACTGTGCATAGGAGTTAATAAACGGTGCGCTCGGGTTCCCGATGATCTGCGGATACCCGTGATTCTCCATCATGATTACGAATACGTGGTTGAGAGGTGGAATCCCTTTCGGAACCGCCCCTTGCTGCGCGAACATGCTGCCCGTTAATCCAAGCAGGCACAGAACTAGCGCCTTCTTCGTCATAGGTGTCTTCTCCTCAGAATTTATTGATTTGCAACTGCGGGATCCGGCGCTTCGTAAACACTCCCCCGCACCGCCTTGCCTGCGCAATCGCCGGAGTAAGACCACGATCCCTGGCGGTGGATGCAAAGAAGCTAGCCGCAACTTGTTAAGCGACGGTAACAACAGAGTTAACGTTGCGTTAATTTGGTCGGTTTGCTGGGAATCTTGATCTTTGCCCAGCGGATGCTTCTGGATCTCGGCGATGAGCATTTGGGCGGATTTTTCACGTCCCGGTCTGCGCCTCTTCCTAAGGATCAAAAAGTCTGCCCGTATTCCGAGATTTTCTCGGCGGTCCTCGCGAATCCGCGACTGCTCTGCGGTTCGCTCTTGATCTTGAAACCTTGCTAAGCCTCAGCGCCAAAACCCAGTAGCGATCTCGGGATTGAAACTGGTACCATCGCGCCAGTGGCAGCTCCGAAGAATCCAGACGTGAATTACAACCGCGAGCGCCTCGTCTCCGCCGCCCCGGTCGAAGACGATTCATCGTTTGAGCTAAAGCTGCGCCCGCAACGGCTTGCGGAATTTATCGGACAGAAAAAGGTCAAAGAGCAGCTCTCGGTTGCTATCGAAGCCGCCCGCTCCCGTGGCGAGGCCATGGACCATGTCCTTCTCTACGGCCCTCCCGGACTTGGAAAAACGACTCTCGCCAACATCATCGCCAATGAACTCGGCGTTCATTTCCAGCCCACCGCCGCGCCTCTGCTCCAGATCAAAGGCGACCTCACCGCAATTGTCACCAACCTGCAGGACAAGCAGGTCCTCTTCATCGACGAAATCCACCGCCTGCAGCCGGTTTTGGAAGAATTACTCTATTCGGCTCTCGAAGACTACAAACTCGATATCATCATCGGACAAGGCCCCTCCGCCCGTACCCACACGCTTGAGGTCAAGCCGTTCACCTTCGTGGGCGCCACGACGCGCGCCGGGCTAATCTCCGCTCCGCTCCGCGCCCGGTTCGGCATCGTTCTGCGCCTCGAGTTCTACACTCCAGAAGACTTGCAGATTATCGTCGAGCGTTCCGCAGAAATTCTCGCCGTAGCCATTGACGATGCCGGCGCCAGGGAGATCGCTAGCCGTTCCCGGGGCACTCCCAGAATCGCGAACCGTCTGCTGCGACGGGTCCGTGACTACGCACAAGTCCGCGGCGGAGGCAAAATCGATGAGCCTACCGCCGAAGCCGCCCTGGAAATGCTCGAAGTCGACCAATACGGCTTTGACGAAGTTGATCGCCGGCTCCTCCTCACCATCATTGAGAAATATCAGGGCGGGCCGGTCGGCGTGAACACGCTTGCCGCCGTCCTCGCTGAAGAACCCGACGCCATCGAAGAAATCTACGAACCGTTTCTTATGCAGATCGGCTTCCTGAACCGCACCCCTCGCGGCCGCGTCGCGACGCAACTGGCCTACGAGCATTTCGGAATTACGCCCACGCGACGGCAAGCCTCGCTGTTCTGAATTCGCTACCAATTCGCTCTCGTGACTCTCGATCCGGCAAACATCTCGCGCGAATCCCGGAACTCTCGCATCGGCCCCGTAAGGCGGCCGCGTGCCTGAATCCATCACTCTCTACGTGCTGGCTGTCATTTTTCTCGCGACGCTGATCCGCTCGACTCTCGGCTTTGGAGAAGCGCTGATCGCAGTTCCATTGCTCGCGATGCGCCTGCCCATCACCCTAGCCGCGCCGCTCGCCGTCCTCGTATCGGTCGTGATCGCCGCCATTGTCGTGGTTCAGGACTGGGAGCATGTCGAGGTGCACAGCGCAGCCGTTCTCATCCTTGCTGCCCTTCCAGGAATCCCGCTCGGCATTTGGCTGCTAGCTCGCGGTAACGAGCACGTCGTGAAATGTATCCTCGGCGTTCTCATTATCATTTTCTCGATCTATTCCTCGGCCAGCCGCTCGTCCCGCCACCTGCCGAACGATCATCGCGGATGGCTCCTGGCCTGCGGTTTCCTTTCTGGCCTGCTTGGTGGAGCTTATGGCATGAATGGCCCTCCACTCGCCCTCTACGGCGCGCTTCGCAGGTGGCCGCCTCGCCACTTCCGCGCTACGTTACAAGGATATTTCCTGCCTGCGAGTCTCTGCGGACTCATCGGGTATGCGTGGCTGGGCCTTTGGCAACCGGCGCTTACCCGATACTTTCTTCTGTCGCTTCCTGTGATTGCGGTCGCAACTCTGCTCGGGCGCACCATCAATCAGCGCATGACCGGCCCTGGATTCTTCCGCTTCGTCTACCTCGGCTTGATAGTTGTCGGCGGCGTGTTAGTGCTCCAGGCGCTCAGATGAACGAAGCAGCGTGATCCCGGCATCTCTTCGCTTCATCGTGTCTCTGTACGGATTTCCTGACAAAACATTCTTTCTTGTTTCGTTGCGCCGAAAATGGTGTATCTTGCTCAATTCCCGAGAAGATGAGCTCCAGCGCAAGCCGGGTGCGGCGTGTCTCCGTGTCGAATCACAGGGCCAATTTTGCGTTTCAATCGGTACTCGCCTCAATTGCTGTTCTCTTTGCCCTTTCCTTCCAAGCGGCCGGCTTGTCTGTCTCTAATGCCTTCCAACAATCGGGTTCGTCGAATGCCTCACCCACGCCAACCACGGCTCAAGACCCTAAGCAGATTCCCGTTAATCCTTCATCCCCCGGAGAGGCTCCCGAGGCTAGTCAACAGGTCCCGTCGCCATCCTCGCAGCTTCCCGAGCCTCCCGCCATGAAAGCGAATGTCAAACCCGCGCCCAAGCGCGAACTGGTCTCCCGCCCTCCCGAGATCACCATCCCCCGGCTCTCGCGCCCTCCATCCCTCGATGACTTCCTCTCCATGCAACCGCAGGGCGACGCGGCGTCACAAATGGCCAAGATCACCGGCTTCGTCCAACGCGACCCCCATGATGGAGAGCCCGTCACCGAACCAACGGCCGCCTACATCGGTTACGACGATAAAAATTTCTACGCCGTCTTCGTCTGCTTCGACGATCCCAATAAAGTGCGCGCCCGCCTCTCTCCCCGCGAAGATATCTTCGACGACGACCAGGTCGAAATCATCCTCGACACATTCCACGACCGACGCCGCGCCTATTCCTTCCAGGTCACGCCGCTCGGCGTTCAATGGGACGCCATCTATACCGAAGCCAACCGCGAGGAGCAATCCCAGGGACATTTCGATACGTCCTTCGATACCGTCTGGGATTCCAAAGGTAAAGTCACCAGCCGCGGCTATGTCGTCTGGATCGCGATTCCATTCAAAAGCCTCCGCTTTCCTGCGACCAAAATGCAGGAATGGGGCCTGATCCTCTACCGCGGTATCACCCGCAAGAACGAAGATTCCTTCTGGCCTTATATCACCTACAAGGTGGAAGGCCGCCTCAATCAGGCCGCCACCCTTTATGGCCTGGAAGGCATTTCCCCAGGCCGCGACATTGAACTCATCCCCTATGGACTGATGCGCGGCTTCCGCGCCCTCGATACCCGCGATCCCACGAATCCGTACTTTCAGAAAGCGACGGCGCAAGGCCAGCCCGGTATGGACGCCAAGTACGTCATCCGTGATCACTTCACTCTAGACGCCACGGCCAATCCCGACTTCAGCCAGGTCGAGTCCGAAGATCCGCAAATTACCGTCAACCAGCGCTATGCCGTCTACTTTCCTGAGAAGCGCCCGTTCTTTCTCGAGAACGAGGATTTCTTCCGCACTCCCATGGACCTCTTCTTCACTCGCAGCATCGGAGATCCCTCCGCCGGAATCCGCCTCACCGGAAAAGATGGTCCCTATTCGCTCGGCATCATGACCGCCGACGATCGCAGTCCCGGCCTCGCCGTGCCCGACTACAACGTCTTTACCGGCATGCGCTCCTACTTCACCGTCGCCCGCGTCAGCCGCGATATCTTTCGCCAGTCGAGTGTCGGCGCGCTCTACACCGACTGGGAATGTCCCACCACCGGAGAATTCAACCGCATCGGCGGCGCCGACACTCACATCAAGTTCAATCCCAACTGGACTCTCGACGGCCAGGCCGTTACCAGTTCCAGCAACCTCAATCTAAGCTGTGAAGCCAATTTCTATCCTTTCAGTTCCGGCAACCGCGGCAACGGAGATCACTACGCCGGCCCTGCCGAACGCCTTGAAGTTCAACGTCAAGGCCTGCACTTCACCTACGACGGCCAATACAACGACATCACCTCCGGCTTCGTTTCCATCCCCGGTTTCATCAACCGCGTTGATATTCGCGAATCCAAGCAGGAACTCGATTACCGCTTCCGCCCCCGCAAAGGCTGGATCGTCGATTGGGGGCCGACATTGATGACTCGCCACGACTTCGACCATACCGGCCTTCGCCTCGATACCGATTACGAGCCGTATCTCGCCATTCAAGGACGCGGCCAAACAATTATTTTCATCCGTCCCTACGAGGAAACCCGCGAGCGCCTCCGCCCTCAGGATTTTTGTTACTACGGCTTTTACCAATTCTGCTCGCCAGCCATGCCGGGCAATCAGGACTACCACGAGCACACCAGCGGCGCATATTTTCAGACGCAATACTTCAAGAAGGCCACCGTCATCGCCAGCTACTACTGGGGAGACTCGCCCAACTTTGACGCGCTCCCGCCGCCCACTCCAACTACCGGCAACGCCTACAACCACCCGTACCTTGCAAACCAGGAAATTGCCCAGGCCGAACTGAGCGTTCGCCCCATCTTGCCCCTGAAAATTGACAACACCTATCTCTTCGAGCGTCTCCGCGCCAACGACAGCACCTTCGCCTTCGAGCGCGAACAATTTCCCACCATCGGACGCGGCATCTTCAACGATCACATCCTTCGCAGCAAATGGAACTGGCAGTTCACGCCGCAACTTTCCGCCCGCGTCATCCTGCAATACAACGCGCTCCTCGCCGGAACTCCGGGCGTCGGCTCCCCGTATACCTACCTCCCGACGCAGCGCGAATTCAACGCCGACTTCCTCATCACCTACCTCGTCCATCCGGGTACAGCCATTTACGCCGGTTACAACAGTGACCTCCAAAACCTGAATGTCTTCCGCGCGACCCCCACGTCCCCCGGATATGTCACCAATACCGCCAAAGGCTACCTCAACGACAGTCGCCAGTTCTTCGTCAAAGTCAGCTACATGTTCCGCTTTTGAAGCTTTCAGCCGTCAGTGTTCAGCTATCAGCTTGACCAAAGCGACGGATCTCGCCTGACGGGCCACCCCCGGCGGCTTTCACTCTGATAGCTGACTGTCCGGCTGAAAGCTGACAGCTTCTATTGCTGAATCCTCTGCAAATCCGCTAGAATCTAATGATCTGAATTGAGGTCAAGTCCCGGGGTACAACGAATATGAAAGCAGCCATTCATCCTAGTTACGACGAAGTCCGCGTGCACTGCGCGTGCGGCAACACGTTCATGACACGCTCCACCCATAAGGGAGACATCAGCGTAGAAATCTGCTCTTCCTGCCATCCGTTTTTCACTGGCAAGCAGAAGCTCATGGACACCGCCGGTCGCGTCGAGCGCTTCCGCCGCAAGTACGCCAAAGCCGAAACCGCCAAGAAGTAGCTTCTCCCCGCGGATCGCGCCGACCCAAGCGGATCGAACCAGAATTAAAGCCCTCGCCCAGCGGGGGCTTTCGTTTGACCGTCCTACTAAAATGGGCAAGCCACACCGTGACGATGCGGGCCCATTAACGCGCTGGGAATCGAGGCCGTGGACCCAACGAGTCATGACCGTGACGAGGTGTTCCGAAACCGGCCACAACCGCGAAGGATCCATTTCGTAAAGCCACATGCGTGAGAGATCCATTTCGCAAATAGCCACATGCGTGAAGATCCATTTCGAAACGGGCACAACCGTGGAAGAGCGGCCCTTTTAGGGCCGCGTGAGAGAATCTAATGGCGTGGGGGCTTTAGCCCCCGTGGCACTCTTTGCCAACGAAATCGATGCGCAAATTCTGGGACAATTCGGCAGGCACATTTGGCGCCCGCGAGCTTTTACCCTTAAAGCCCGTCCCGAAAGCTTTCCATATCGGTCATGTCACGATCACCCCCGCCACGGTCCTCGCCCCCATGGCCGGAGTCACCGACACCGTCTTCCGCCGCTTCATTCGCAACCTCGGCGGATGCGGTCTCATCATGACCGAGTTCACCTCCGCAGACGGGGTTCTCCGCAAGAAAGATCAGAAGGCCAAGCGCTACCTGCATTTCTACGAAGACGAGCACCCCATCTCCGCGCAGCTCTTCGGCAGCGATCCCAAAGTCATGGCTGAGGCCGCCAAAATGGTTGAGGGACTCGGCTTCGACCTCGTCGATCTCAACCTCGGCTGCCCCGCAAAAAAAGTGGTGAAGTGCAACGGAGGCTCCGGCCTCCTCCGCGATCTCCCGGCCATCGGACGCATCTTCGAAGCCGTTCGCGCCGCCGTCAAAATTCCCTTCACCGTGAAATTCCGCGCGGGATGGAACGACCAGGAAATCGTTTGTGTCGAACTTGCCCGCATGGCGGAAGATTGCGGACTCGCCGCCGTCGCTCTCCACGCCCGTACTCGCGAAATGGGCTACAGCGGTCAGGCCCGCTGGGAATGGATTGCCGCCGTCAAAGACGCCGTCAAGATCCCAGTCATCGGCAACGGCGACATCCGTACCCCCGAAGACGCCTCCGCCATGATTACGCAGACCAACTGTGACGCAGTCATGATCGGCCGCATGGCCCCATCCAACCCGTGGATCTTCCGCCAAATCGAGCAATTCAGCGAAGCAGTAAGAAATGGCAGCGAGGTCAGCAATGACCATGTGATGACGGGCGCCCTCGAAGCCTGCCCTGAGCGACCCGAGCAAAGCGAGAGGAGTCGAATGGGTCAGGTCGAGCGAAGTTCGACACCCGCGGCGTCCAGAGAATCCGAGGTAGAGAGGAGCACGAGCCGGGAACAGCAGGACCTGCAGAAGCAATTCTGGCAAGCCGCTGCGACGTCAGAAAGCCTCCCCCCCAACGCTTGTCATCCTGAGGAGCCGCTTTTCGGCGACGAAGGACCTATGCATTTGGCTGGCAGAGTTACCGCTCCCACCAATGGGAATGGCCGAGCCCATGATCCCTACGATCACCCCACCGAGCTCGACCGCTACCAGATGATCCGCACCTACTTCCATATGCTGATCGAAGAAGAGCTTCCCGACGCCATCGGCAAAATGAAACAGTTCGCCTCCTGGTTCACCCACGGAGTTCCCGGCGGCGCCCATCTTCGCAAAGAAATATACGAATCAAAAAGCGCCCCAGAAGTCCTGGGGCGCGTAGAGAATTTCTTTGAAGCAAAGCTATCTGTTGCTGCCACTGGTGCCAAGAGTGCCGACGACTCCAAACTTGCCGCTCGTAGCTGATAGCTCAGTGCTTATCCCACAATAATCACCATCACCCGCACTCCGGGATACATCGTGTTGTACAGCCAGTAATCTCCGTCAACATAGTCCACATAGTAATCGTCGCTGTCATAGCCCCATCCCGTCGGCCACGCATCGACGAGCGCGAACGTGTAACCACCGTATGCAAAGCTCGGGCGCCCTTGATACTGCTGAACATGCCCCACCGCAAAACGGTGCTCTCGCCCAAAGTGGGAGTGGAAGTCGTTGTCCGGGATCCGCCTGTGTTCACCTCCATGTTTCACGTCGGCCTGTTGCTGGCCATTTTCCGGACGTCCCTCATACGTTCTCCCGTTATCATTGGTCTCGCGTCCCTGCATGTGACGGTCGCCACTCTGCTGGTCCTGCGGCTGCCGTCCTTCGCTCTGTGGAGTCGTATCCTTCCGGTTCCCGCTCGCGGGCTGCTGGGCCTGCCGGTCATCCGGCCGCGCCGGTTGTTGAGGATGCCCTTGATCCTGCTGGCGTTCAGGTTGCCGCGCCTGTTCCGGTTTCTCCGGCTGTTCCGGCCGCTGCGCCGGTTGTGCCGCCTTCGGTTCCTGCGGAGCGTTTGGAGGCCGCTCACTCGGATGTTCGTCCTGCGCAACGGCACACAAAGCCGCGCCCAGCACGAACGATGCACAAATCCCGCTCACTACCGCAAATCGCTTCATAAGTGAACCTCGCATCGATTCAGTTCCAATGGTCGCGCAACCAGCCGCGCAGCCTCCAAACCAGATGCGAGGTGAAGAGGAATCGTTGTCATCTACGGATTTCGATGTAGTTGACGATTTATGTGGCGCGTGCGCCCCCGCACGCGAACTCTAGCAAGAATTTCTATCGTTCAAGTCTCCTCAGAAATTGCCAGATTGAAGACTCGTCATTCTGAGTCGCGCGTTTTTTGCGCAAAGGATCTGTGTGCGTGCAGATGCAGAGAGTTTCCGCGGTAACGGGTAAAGCGAGCCCTCCGCAGAGAGACATTTTGAATCATTAGCGGCTTGCAATGAGCGATGGACTCACTCCGCCTCCCGCGCCGCCATCTTCCCCGACTCTTCTTTCTCGATGTAAGCCCAGGGGACTCTGGGATCATGCGTAAAGACGGTAAGCCAACGCTCCGGAAGCGCGCGCGAATAATATTCCTTCTTGCTGCCAATCGTATCCAGCGGATAAAGATCAAACCCCATTCCCCACGTCACATCAATGTGCGCCGTCGTCGGCATGAGGTCCGATATGTAACACGCAGTTGGGGGAGGCTCGACCGTCTCCGATTCTTCTCCGCAGTCTTTCGCACTGTCTTGAAAGGGCACGGCTTTAGCCGTGCCGACAGCGCCGGAAGAGGAAGGGGCTTTAGCCCCTGTGGGCGACTGCACAATTACCGCCTGCATGCTCGCCGTATGCCCCCGAAACGTCCTCACCGAAATCCCCGGCAGAATCTCTTCGCCGCCTTTCAGCAAAGTCATCCGCCCACTCTCCACCAGCGGATCGAAATTGTCCGGAATGTAGCTGATCGCATCCCGATCGCTCGGCTTCCGCGCATATTGCCACTCGCCTTCAGGCGCATAATACTTCGCTTTGGGAAACGTCGGCACGACCTTCCCACTCTTGTCGCGCACCGTATTCCATCCGCAATGATCGAAGTGCAGATGCGAATTGATGACGACATCGATGTCCTCCGGCGCAATTCCCGCGGCTGAAAGATTGTTGAGCAATTGCGCCGGCTGCCCATAAAACTTCCGCATGCGCTCCGATAACTTGTTTCCCATTCCCGTCTCAACCAGCACAGTTTGCTTTCCGGTACGAATCAGCAGGGAATTAAGTCCTGACGTCACGTAGTTGTTCTCGTCGGCCGAAACCTTCTTCGACCACATCACTTTGGGGATCACTCCAAAGAACGCTCCACCATCCAGGGGATAAGTCCCATCCGAAAAAACACTAAGTTCAAAATCTCCGAGCGTTATCCGATGCATAAGTTCAGTGTGCCACAATCCGTA
>JASLEQ010000718.1 GCA_030151135.1 Candidatus Sulfotelmatobacter sp.
TTTCAGTTGCTGATTCTTCACCAGGTCGCCATATGAAACGCTGTTGCCATTGCCAGAGACGATGCCATCTTTCACAGACAATTTGTCTTTCGGCACCCGCAGCTTTTCAGAGGCAAGATCGAGCAGCGCCTGATAGGTGTAGGCGGCTGCTTTACGGACGTTCGGCGTTCCGCGTCCCAGAAAGTCGAAGGCGCCACTGCCGTCGGGTGTCTGGTCGGTGCTGCCCGAAATGACGGTCGTGATCGCTTCGAACGGGACGCTGAGTTCTTCGGCGACGATTTGGCGATACGCGGTGAACGTCGAGCCTTGGCCGAAGTCGCTCTTGCCGGTCCGGATCAGAACCGTATTGTCGGGGTGAATCTCAATCCAGGAACTGCCGAGGGCGGGATCGAGGGAATTCCGGAATACCGCGGGATTGGCAGCGTCGGCCTTCAGCAGGGTTGGCCCCATGCACTTGAATCCGACAATGAGCGCGCCGCCGGTTTTTACGAACTGGCGGCGTGAGAGAGTTGGTCCGAGAACGTCTGCGGGAGTTTTGCTCATGGTGGCCATTGATTACCTCGCCTTCGCCATAATCGTGGCGGCGTGCTGAACAGCTTCGATGATTGCCACGTACGTGCCACAGCGGCAGAGGTTGGGCGAGGGGCCGGAATTCGTGAACGCGTCTTTGATCTGGGCCAGGGTGGGATTCGGATTGCTCTCGAGCAATTCGGTGGCTTTGATCATCATGCCGTTCTGGCAAAAGCCGCATTGGGGAGTTTGTTCTTCAATCCAGGCTTGTTGCACCGGATGAAGAGTGGTTGCCGCCTGACCGGTCGAGAGGCCTTTCTGCCTGGCCCAGCGCTCCGGCAGGCCTTCCAGAGTGGTGATCTCCTGATTAGCGACGCTCGCCGCGGGAGTGACGCAGGAGCGCGCTTCCTTTCCGTCGACCAGAACGGCACAGGCTCCGCACTGGGCGAGACCGCATCCGAATTGCGGGCCGATAAGATGAAGATCATTGCGCAGAACGTAGAGCAGCGGAGTGTCGTCAGGAGCCTCGACCTGATGACGGACCCCGTTCACATTGAGCGTGAGCATAGAAGATCCCTTTCGAACAAAGCTTGCCGAGTGAATACCAATTTTGCGCGGACCCCGGCCCGCGACGGTGGAATGATAGCTTTGTGCGGACTATACGCCGGATTTCGAGGGCACTGCAAGCCGCGACTTTCGGCTCGAGACAGGCGGGCCGGATAGTCGATTGCCCGACGAGATGAAGTTTAGATCTCAGCTCTCGCTGAGAGGCTGGGTGGGACTTACGCGAGTGTGTCGGCGACTTCCCATGGAGCGACAAAGATTTCCGCGTCTTGTCATGAGCAGGGATGGGATATCCCGCGATTGGTTTTTTACTCGCGCAACGTTATGCACAACAACTGTTACTTTTTAGCAGCCCCACTCGGCTTCGCCGGGTTTGGCGAAGTAGCGATGTTTCTCCTCTTCTTCTTTTGCGATCGTGGCAAGTTCCAGCAAAGCGAGACGGGCGGCGGAAACAAACCGGCATCGCTCTTGCGAGGAGACATCCTGCCAGGCGGGTGAGTGGGCGGGATGCTCGGTGCCGAAGTCCGGCGCCAACACCTGATGGTAGTGATGAAAGAGTCTGGCTAACTGCTCCGGCGATACTTCCTGAATCGACATGGCGAGAACCCCTCCCCAAGAAATCCATTAAACACATCTTGCGGGCGGCGAGATTGTCTGCCGCGTTGTACAACGCGTTGTAAAAGATGAGCCGCTCAAAAGGATTAGACGAAAACGCGCATAACCTTGGGATAAAAGGTCCATAAAATCTTCGTAAGCAGGGCGGAGCAACGCCCATTCAAGCGGGGTAGAAGAATCACTGGCATGGCGGAGGTCGCGGAAGTCCCTACGGAGTCTGCGCGCCCTGGGTTCCGACATAAAGCGAGTAAAGCGACTGGCTGGCGACCATAAAGAGACGGTTCTTCTTCGCCCCACCAAAACACAGGTTGGCGCAGGTTTCGGGGAGATGAATTTTGCCGATGAGGGTTCCGTCGGAGGCGAAAATGTGCACGCCGTTGAAGCCGTCGGGACCCCATCCGGCGGCGGACCAGACATTTCCGTCAACGTCACAGCGGATGCCGTCGGAACTGCCGGGGGCGAGATTCGCGAAGAGGCGTCGGTTTTTCACGCGCTTGCCATCTTCAACGTCGTAGACATAAATGGGATGAGGATCCTTGGGATGTTTCGGCTCACCGGTATCCACGATGTAGACCTTCTTCTCGTCAGGAGAGAAACAGATGCCATTGGGCTTGTCGAGATCACCAACAACGACAGTTGCTTCGCGGGTGCCGGGATCGAGGCGATAGACGTTTGTGGGAAGTTCGAAGGCGGCTTTATGGCCTTCGTAGTTCGACATGATCCCATAGCCGGGATCGCTGAACCAGATCGCGCCATCGGAGTGCACGACCAGATCATTTGGAGCATTGAGCGGCTTGCCCTCGTAGCGATCCATGAGCACCGTGACGCTCCCATCGGGTTCAGTGCGGGTGACGCGGCGGGAATCGTGTTCGCAAGTCACTAGGCGGCCCTGACGATCTCTCGTATTTCCGTTGCTGTAATTTGACGGAGCACGAAAGGCGCTGACTTCGCCGGTATCTTCCAGCCAGCGCAACATGCGGTTGTTGGGTATGTCACTGAAGAGCAGATAACGTCCGTCGCCGAACCACACGGGACCTTCGGCCCAACGCGCACCGGTGTAGAGGCGCTCGATCGCAGCATTCTGAACTATGTACTTGGCAAACCGTGGATCGATGACTTCTACGCGCGCATCCGGGTAGGATGCCGGGGCGTTTCCTTCTTGCGAGCGAATTCCCTGTCCGGTTGCGCCGGCGATGGGATCGACTGCCAGCGTGGTCAGCGCACCGGCGGTAAGACTCATGAAGGCTCGTCTATGCATATTCTGTTATTGCGGAAATTTTCCCGCCGAGGCACGTTATCACGAACTCGATCTTCCCGGAAATGCCGTGTAAAAAGAGGGTGCATGCTCGGAGCCGCGAGCCGGAAGGACGATCGTAGAGCCCCACTTTGGGCATTCGGTTATGCCGACTTCTGTTAATCTCTATTGCACAGAGTTTCAGTCCCAGAGATCGAGTGTGCTGTTATGGGTGTCAGCGATCCGCATATTCGAGAGAAAGTATTTGGACCGAAGTGGATAGAGCTTCAACACCTATCCGAGAAGGAAAGTTGGACGTGGTGGAAGCGCCTGCTGCATCGATTTCAACGTTGCCCGATTTGTTCGGCGAAGTATCCTGAAAACGAGGATTAGATCCCTGGGATGATTTGTAATTGTGCCCGGATGAACCATAAAAATCATCTTGTGACTCTCTATGCGCAGGAAGTACCCTTAATTGCCAAGACGGAGGCGCGAAAGATGCGTAATCTGCTCCGAAATCTGTGGTTTCACGAAGAAGCTCAAGACATCGCTGAATATGCCGTGATGCTAGCGGTGATACTGGTTCTGGTCGTGGGGACAATCCGCCTGATCGGAAGCAATGCCAATAACGTCTTTTCGAGCACCGCGAGTTCAATTCAATAGCGAAGGCGAACCGAAATGCTAATTCCCTTTCTGCTTTTTCTGATTACGATCCTGCTCATTTCCATTTTCTGGGAACTGGCGAAGATCAACGGCCGTTTGAAAAAAGGGACCTCACTCACTGAGAGCAAGGCCCCGATCGCGGCCAAGGCGGATTAACGATAGGATCGTCCTGACATCACGGCCCTATCGGATGTGAGCAGGGCACACAATTCTCTCCCTGCTTTTTCGAAACACGCCCGGCGCGAGCACTTCATTCCGCCTTGCGAGTCTTCGCCTCGTGGGCACCTCGAGATAGACTTAATTTTCAGCTGCCGCTTCCGCGAACGCCTGGAGCCAACCGAGAACGCGCTTCCAGCCTTCTCCGTGAGCCTGGGCCGACATGGTATTGCCTGCGAATCCAGATTGAGTGACCCGCACGCGGGTTCCTGTACCTGATTTCCGGGGCCCGCTTGGATGCAGAGCACTGACTGTTTGCGGCTCCAGTTCCCAGCGAACCACTGTACGAGCGGTGTCATAGCTGCTGTTCCAGGTATGGACGAGAAGCCGAGGCGGTTCGATCTCAAGATATTCGCCTTCCACGAAGAAGGACGCACCATCCGCTCCAACGCCTTCGCTGCGCCACCTGCCGCCAGGACGAACATCCATGGTTGATTTTGTAACGTGATAAAGCCCCTCCTGTCCCCACCAGCGAGGAAGCTGAGTCGGGTCACTGATGGCCTGAAACACGCGCGTTAGTGGCGCGGCAATGAAGACTTCGGCGATGACCGCATCTTGATCGGGCGTGACGATGGCAGTGGCCATTAATTTCTCTCCTGTCAAATAATCGCGGGCAGGAACGGGAGGTTAGGGACAGAGATCCGCACTAACCTCCATTCCTGATTAGTTATTTACCTTCCACAAACTTCTTCAAGTTGTTTACAACACCGGGCCATCCGCCAGAGTAATCCTTTCGGGCGACCGGGAGCGAGGCGAGTCCACTATGAGTCACTTTTACGTGCGTACCGCCATGCGCCGGTGTGAGTTCCCAGCGGACCGTCGTGGCGCTGTCGTCGGTGTCGTGCCAGCTCGCGATCCACGTGTAGACGAGGACGCGGGGCGGATCGCACTCGAGGATTTCGCCATGGCATTCGAATGATTTCACGCCGTTGATTTCAACGGAGCCCGCCCGGGTTGCATAGGAATATTGTCCGCCGACGCGCGGATCCATCTTCCAGAACTTCACGGGGCAGTCGGCGCCGCCATTGAACCAGCGCTGCAAGTCATCCGCGTAGGTCAGCGCTTTGAAAATACGTTCCGGCGGGGCAGAGATCTGGATTTCGGCAACGATTGTGTCTTGGTCGGGGGTGACGATCGTAG
>JASLEQ010000680.1 GCA_030151135.1 Candidatus Sulfotelmatobacter sp.
GAGCCAGGCGTGCGGCCGGCAACAGCCGAGCACGGCTGTCTGCACATTGGCGTGAACGGATTCCAGGCGGTGTCACTTGAGGATCGGTGGATTCTTTCGCGGCTCAACCGAGTTGCGGCGAACGTTAACGACTCGCTGCAATCGTACCGATTTCATGAGGCTGCAAATAGCATCTACGATTTTTTCTGGGGCGAGTTCTGCGACTGGTATCTGGAACTGATCAAGCCGCGGCTGAACTTCGAAGATGGCGGCGATCAGGCGGCGGCAAAGATCGCGTGCTCGAACCTCGTCAATCTGTTTGACGCTTCCTTGCGGTTATTGCATCCGGTGATGCCCTTCATCACCGAAGAGATCTGGCAAGCGATGCAGGAAGGCCACGCTGCTCAGAAATCGATTGCGCTGACGGCGTTCCCGCAGGCTGATGCAAAGCAGTTCGACCTGGCGGCCGAGACCGAGATGGCGGTGCTGCAGGACCTGATCGTCAGCATTCGGAATCTGCGCGCGGAATTGAAAGTGGAACCTAAGGTCAAAGTTCCAATCGAAGTTTTTGCGCTTGAACCTGCAATTCGCGGGATGATGGATCAGAATGGCGGAGCCGTCGAGAGATTAGCAACCGTCGAAAAGATCACGTTCGTGGAGAGTTCCCTCGCGAAACTCGCAGGAACGCGCAGCAGCGCGCGCTTCGATGTACATATGGTTTACGAGCGCAAGATCGACATTAGTGCTGAGTGTGAGCGGCTGAAAAAGGAACTGGAGCGCCTGGAAAGAGGGGTCTCGAGCGGACTTCGGCAACTGAACAATGAGCAATTCCTGGCGAAAGCCCCACACAATGTAGTTGAGAATCTTCGAAAGCAGCAACAGGAAATGGCCGTGCTGAAAGAGAAGACTGAGAGTAAGTTGAAGGAGTTGGGTTGTAGCAGTTGAGGGAAGAACGGACGGCAGAGAGCGGCTGTCCTAAATGCCATACCGATATGGACTGGAACTCACGACGACTGACGGCGATTCTTGAAAATGCGTTGCTCGAGGACAAGGCGACGCGGGACGCGACGAGCTATGCCTGCATCGATCCGAACCAGCGAGCGGCGGCCACGATTATTGCGAAGGAAGATTGCATCCTGTCAGGAATTGGAGTGATTGCGCGCATTCTCGATGTATACGCCGCTCTCGATGGCGCCGTCACTTCGCATTATGAAGTCACCACGCATCCTGAGATTTTTGATGGAGTGCGATTGCGTGCGGGACAATCGGTGGCTGTGGTTCGCCACAACGGACGGGTGCTGCTCTCCTGCGAGCGGGTGATACTCAACCTTCTTCAGCGGATGAGCGGGGTAGCAACGTTCACTCGCAAATTTGTTGAGGCAGTTTCGGGAACGGGAGCGCGAATTCTCGATACGCGGAAAACGGCCCCGGGGCTGCGCGTCATCGATAAATACGCCGTGCGCTGCGGCGGCGGGCAGAACCATCGTCTCGACCTTTCTGACGGAGTGCTCATCAAGAACAATCACATTGCTCTCGCCGGCGGCATTGCGCATGCGCTGGAGCGGGCGCACCGGAATCGCCGAGGCTTACAACCGATCGAGATCGAGGTAAGAAATCTTGAGGAACTTGAATTGGCTCTTGCCCACGGTGCGGAGGCAATCCTTCTCGACAACATGTCTCCTGAAGAGGTGAAGCGCGCCGTTGAACGATGCGCCAAGCATCCTGTCGGCGACTCGGGACAGCGCATTCCAATTGAGTGCTCAGGAGGCATTCGCCTCGAGAACGTGCGCGTCTATGCGGAAGCTGGCGTTGACTTTATTTCTGTAGGCTTGCTCACCCATTCCATTCACGCCGTCGATATGAGCATGCGGGTTGTTCCTGCCTGATGAAACGAGAAAGTTAGCGAGTTCGCGAAGAAAGTCTTCGAGCGCCGCGCCTCAGGTTTTCGCCTGAGATGTCTTTTCGGATTTCCGAACAAGATGTACTTCTGTGCACGAATCGGCTGAAAGCCGCGCTAGACTTGGCGATCAGAGGACCTCCCCCATGTATGCATTTGCACGTTCGTTCCTAAGCCTGACTTGCGTGTCCCTGATGCTCGCGAACAGTTCGCGTGGTCTCGGATTGGATCCGGGGGCCAGCCCGAAGGCAACCGCAAGCCCGGTTGAGACTTCGACGCCCCACATCGCAGAATCCGATGAAGCTCCAGCGACCGTCAACATTAACGTGAGTATCGATGCTCTCAGCAACCGGCATCCCATCAGTCCCTACGTGTATGGCGGTGCTTATCCGCAGGACGCGCCCTCGATTACCGACAGCGGGCTGAGCGTGGTGCGCTGGGGCGGTAATTCGACGTCACGCTATAACTGGCAGCTTTTTACGTACAACGCCGCCAACGACTGGTACTTCGAGGATTTCGCTTACTCCGAAATCGGGGATGCCGACTCGGCCAAGTTCATTACGGACGTGAAGAATGCGGGCAGTCATCCGCTGATGACGATGGTCATGCTGCCCTGGGTGGCTAATACCGCAGAGAATGGTTCGAACGGGCACTGGAGTTTTTCGGTCGCAAAATATGGATCGCAATGTTCTGTCGATCCGTACAACACCGATGCGGGCGACGGATTGAAAAGCGATTGCAGCACGACGCTCACCGCAAATCCGAATGACGCCAACGTTCCAATTCTCGATCAGCCTGGGACCAATGATCCGCAGGGCAGCGTTTACAGAAATCAATGGGCGAGTGCGCTTGCGACCGCTTTCGGCAGCAGCCCGCACTTTTATGACATGGACAATGAGATCGATATCTGGGGCGGGACTCATCGAGATGTGCATCCCCAGCCGACCGCCTACAACGAGATGCGCGACACGTTCGTGACTGAAGCGCGGAATTTGAAAGGATGGGATCCTAAAGCGATCCGGTTCGGCCCGGTGAGCTGTTGCTGGTGGTACTACTGGAACGGGGCGAATAGCAACGATAAGGGCGCGCACGCTGGAGTCGATCTGCTTCCCTGGTGGCTCAACGAGGTTTACTGGGAGGACAAGGTAGCGAACATCCGTTCTGTCGACGTACTCGATGTTCATGCTTACCCCGACGGTCCGGACACCTCTACGTGGACGCAGGCCCAGAAGCAGGCGCTAACCGCACGGATTTACCGCGACTATTGGGATCCGACATACGTGAGCGAGTCCAGCACCATCAACCAAAACTGGGCGACTTTTATTCAGCCAGACAAAACTATTCCGTTCCGGATTCCACGCATGCGTGCGATGGCGAACATGATTTATCCGGGCACGCCTCTGAGTTTCACTGAGTGGAGCGCGAATTTTGCTGGAGAATCTGATTTTTCGACGGCGATCGGAGATGCTGATGCGTATGGCATTCTCGGCCGCGAGAGGATGTACCTTGCCTCACGTTGGGTAGCGCCGGTTCCCGGCAATCCTAATTATCTGGCACTGAAGCTGTTCACAAACTACGACGGCTCACACCACGGATTCGCCACGACTTCGATTTCTGACACGAACAATGGCGATCCGGATTTATTCAGCAGCTACGCGGCCCTGGCATCGAGCGGAAAATCGATGACAGTGCTTGTGCTGAATAAAGATCCATCAAACACCGACCAGGTGCAGTTTTCTCTAAACGGATTCACGCCTCAGCAGTTCAGGTCATATACCCTTTCGGCCGCCAATCCCAATCAGATCGTAGCGTCACAAACGGCGAAGTGGGCGTCGACGATGAGCTTTGCCCCGAACTCGGCGACACTGCTCGTGGTGAGCGGATCCGCGCAGTTGCCCGGCGCAGATTGGGATCTGAACCCGGACACGACCCAGGTGGCTGCTGGAGGAACGGTCGTATTGCAACCCAGAATTACGACAGGAGCAGCGACAGTTACGCTTGGCAGTCCAACATCCGATCCTGGTATCAACGTGGTAGTGAACCAGCCATCGGTGAGCAAAGGGCAGACGGGAAAAATCACGGTGACAGCAGGAAGTACTTCCGGGTTGTATCACTACTCCGTGCCGGGTACCGACACCAATGGTGTGGCGCAGCAGCAAGGCGGATGGATTCTTGTGGGCAATCCTCCAGCTTCGTTCACAAAAACGGGAGACAATCAGAAGGGAGCGACGGGAAGTCAGCTGACACTCGCAGTAACCCTGAATCCCGGGCAATCCGGGGGCAGCGCCGCGGGAGGAACGGTATTCTTCACAAGTTCGGCGGGAACTTTATCGAGCCGAATTGTGACCACCGATTCAAGCGGCAATGCTTCTGTTGTATTGACCTTACCCTCTTCGCCCGGAACAGTGCATGTGAGCGCGGAGGGGCAGTACGCATTGGGGCATCCCGTGGCTACGTTCACCGAAACCGCTCAGTAACTTGCCCCACGCCTCGCCAATCAGCGGGGCGTGGGGTATCTCCCCTGTGGCGGCGCTCTGGTCGGGGCATTTGTCGTTTGCCCTGGGTTTCGCCGATAATTTCCGCATAACTCGCACCTCGACAATTCGAGAACGCAAGGGCAGCAGAACTGTTTCTGCGGTTCATGCACCGCAGCCGACTGATTTACGTCTCGGTCGCATCGTTCGCCTGCTGATGGAGCATGCGACGGTTGTCGTCAGCGGGACAAAGATCGCGCAGGAGATAACATCCAGCCGCTCGGAAGTCTGGCGGCTCATCCAACAACTGCGGCGTTTGGGGGTTGACGTCGCTGGACATCCGGCTTCGGGATATCAACTACGATCGGTGCCTGATTTACTTCTGCCGGAGATTGTCCGGCCGTTAGTTCGCGGCACGATTTTCCAGAAAAGCCTTCACCATTTTTACAAAATAGGATCGACGAACACGGCCGCTATGGCTGCGGCAGCGGAGGGCGCGGCCGAGGGCACCGTCTTCCTCGCTGAGGAACAAACCGCAGGACGCGGGCGTGGAGCGAACGTGTGGCAATCTCCGCGGTCGACGGGAATTTATTGTTCGGCAATCGTGCGCCCACCCGTGCCGCCCTCGGAGATTTTGGCCTTTTCTCTCGCGACCGGGCTCGCCGTTCAATCGGCCATTCGGCAGATCGATGCGAGGGTGAAAGCCGACTTGAAGTGGCCCAACGATCTGCTGGTCGACGGTAAAAAGGTTTGCGGAATTCTGACCGAGATGAATGCCGAGGCCACGCGCGTGCGATACATCGTGGTCGGCGTAGGCATCAATGTGAGCCAGGCGAGTTTCCCGAGAGAGCTTCCGGCAACGTCTTTGCGACTGGTGACGGGAAGCGAGTGGTCGCGGGTGGAACTGACAGGAGCTTTGCTAAAATCGCTCGATCGTGAGTATCACGCGTTGATGAAGGATCCTGGCGCGCACGATGCCATACTTCAACGCTTCGCACAGGAATCGTCGTGGGTATCCGGCAAGAAAGTGCGAATTGAGGAGAACGGTGCAGCGTTCGAAGGAACAACGGAGGGGCTCGACGCCCGGGGATTTTTGCAGGTGCGGACACCGCACGGACTACAGATCGTGTTAAGCGGGACAGTGCGGGAAAGATAACTGGAGCTTGTTGCGCTGCTGACGCGGCGCACAAGATGTTTGCCAGAAAGCCATCCAGGGACGGCGCTACTTATGCTTCTTGTAATCGATGTCGGAAATACGAACACGGTTCTGGGAGTTTATGCCCGGGTGGCCAAGGTCCCTACAGGCAGTGATGCAGATGGACCTGGGCAATACAAACGCCTGCTGGCGAATTGGCGCGTTGCCACATCCCGCACCAGTACTGTAGATGAATACGGCGTTCTTTTCCGAAACCTTTTTTCGATGGCGGGTCTGGAGTCGAAAGGCATCCAGGGGATTGTTGTTTCATCCGTCGTTCCTCCGCTTGATCCCGTATTGCGTCAAGTTTGTGAACGCTATTTCAGTTTGCGTCCGCTGTTCATCGAACCCGGAGTGAAGACCGGGATGCCCGTGCACTATGACAATCCCGCCGAAGTAGGGGCAGACCGAATCGTCAATGCCGTCGCTGCTTTCGAAAAGTTCGGAGGGCCCTGCGTGATTGTCGACTTCGGGACCGCGACGACTTTCGATTGCGTCTCGGAAAAAGGAGAATACCTGGGCGGGGTGATTTGCCCCGGAATTGGGATCTCGGCCGATGCACTTTTTGAACGAACCGCCCGCTTGCCGCGCGTCGAGATAAGGAGACCCGCGCGTGTGATCGGTTCCAACACGGTCGGGAGTCTGCAATCGGGTCTCTATTACGGGTACGTGGGATTGATCGACGGCATACTCGAACGCCTGCTCGCCGAATTGGGTACGGAAACGCACGTGATCGCCACCGGAGGCTTGGGCCCATTGATTGGGACGGGATCGAAGTATATGAAGAGCGTCGATGAATTTCTGACTCTGGACGGCTTGCGGATTATCTGGGAGCGGAATTCGATGGGACGTCACGAGGCACCCGTCAAGTCGTCAGGGAAGCCCGCTAAAGGTGCAGCAAAACCAGTCAAATCTCCTGAGAATCATGGCACAACTGCCTCGAATCCCCGTTCTACGCGTTAACCTGCCGTGGAAAATTACTTCAACTACTTCACCGAAATTGAAGACCGGTTCCTACAACGCCGTGGGGGAGGATTGCTGCTCTCCACACTTGACTGGGCGCTGATCGAAACATGGAAAGACGCCGGCGTTCCTCTGGAGGCTGTGCTGCGAGGGATCGATTCGGCATTCGACCGCTACGATCAGCGGGCGTTCAAAACCAAAAAAGTAAACAGCCTCGCGTACTGCTCCCAGGCTGTCCTCACAGCTGCAGAAGATATGAGGGAGGCAGCGGTCGGTGCTGGTTCCCCGGCAGCCGTGGACCGTCGCACCGATGGCCTGGAGCCCGATCTTGTAGCGGCTTTTCTTCGACAAAACGCGGATGCTCTGGAGAAAGCGGAACCGTCGCTTGCGAAGGGAACGTCGCCATTGGTTGTTGAGTCCGCCAAAACGCTTCGGCAGCTTGCAGATGAAGCTGCGCAGAAACCAGTTCGACTGGAAGATATGGAGCGGCGTCTCACGGTTTTGGAAGAAAAACTTTTCGCCTTACTGCTGACCTCTACCCCCGATGATGAGATCGTTGCGGTGCGCGCAGAGGCGGACCGCGACCTGGCCCCATATCGACGCAACATGTCGGGACCGCAAATCGAACAACTGCAGAAGCAATACCTGCAAAAGCGCCTGCTTGAGAAATATAAACTTCCGCGTCTCAGCCTGTTCTACATGTAATGGCGCAAACTTACTCGTTCGATGCATTGATCGTGGGCGGGGGCGCCGCCGGACTGATGTGTGCGATCGAGGCCGGCAAGCGGGGACGGCGCGTTGCAATTCTTGAACACGCCGATGGTCTCGGCAAGAAGATCCTGATTTCCGGCGGCGGCCGCTGCAACTTCACGAACATTCATTGCCAGCCGGAGAACTTCATTTCGGCTAATCCAAATTTCGCGAAATCCGCTCTGGCCCGTTACACGCCTGAGGACTTTGTCGCGCTGATTGAGAAGCATGACATCCCGTACCACGAAAAAACACTGGGCCAGCTGTTTTGCGATCGGACGGCCAGAGATATTCTCGGCATGCTCGAGGAAGAGTGCAGGGCCGTCAAGGTGAACATCTTTCTCGGACGGACAATTCAGGGCGTGCGCCGTACAACACAGTTCATCCTCAAGGCGAATGGCGATGAATTCATTGCACCCACGCTGGTCATCGCAAGCGGCGGGCTCTCAATTCCGAAAATTGGTGCAACTTCTTTCGGCTACGATGTCGCGCAACAGTTTGGGCTCAAAATCAAAGAGCCTCGCCCTGGACTCGTGCCTCTGGTACTAAGTGAAACCGACCGAAAACACTGGTGCGATTTGTCGGGGGTGTCGGCGGAGGTAATTGCGTCCTGTGACGGGCAGCACTTTCGCGAAAAAATGCTCATCACGCATCGAGGCCTGAGCGGTCCCGCGTTACTTCAGATCTCGTCATACTGGAGCAACAAGACAGAGATTCTGATTGATATGGCACCCAATCGTTCCATAATCAGCAGTTTCCGATACCCGCAAATTCAGCGTTCGACGGCTGGGCTGCGCAATGAAATGAAAAAACACCTGCCCCATCGACTCGCCGAGCGCTGGGTTGAATTGCATGCACCGGAATCGTGGAGGAATCCAGCGCTCGAACAGTTTGAACGCGATCTTCATGCGTGGGCCGTCGCCCCCGCGGGGACCGAGGGATTCGAAAAAGCCGAAGTCACCGTGGGTGGAGTGGACACCGGCGAGCTCTCAGGCAAGACGATGGAGTCCCGCAAGGTCCCCGGTTTGTATTTCATCGGGGAAATAGTGGACGTGACCGGTCAGCTTGGGGGTTTC
>JASLEQ010000686.1 GCA_030151135.1 Candidatus Sulfotelmatobacter sp.
TGAAACTCACAATCCCCGTGAAGGGCGATCTCACCAGCATCATGGGGCTGACCATCGAAGGCAATCCGCCGATGAAGCCAGTGAGCGACTACACCGTCATCGGCAAGTCGTTCAAGAATTCCGTTATCAGCTCGAAGGTCGCCGCCAAAGAAACCTGGGCCACCGACGTCCGACTCACCGGAATGCTCCACGCTCGCGTAGTGCATCCCAAAACTCTGGGATCAACTCTCGTCTCTGCCGGCCAGGTAGATAAGTCCAAGTTCCCGAACTCGCAAGTCGTCGTGAAGGGCAACCTCGTCGGCGTCGTGGCGCCCAGCGAATGGGAAGCCATTCAAGCTGCCGAACAGGTCGCGAGCGCCACGAAATGGACGGATTGGAAGGGCCTGCCCGGCAATGAAAGGCTTCACAAGCATCTGCGCGAGGAAGCCGATTGGACCAGCACCACGGTATCGAACGGAGAGGGGAACAAAGGCGATGTGAAATCCCTTCTCGCCTCAGCTCACAAAAAGCACGCTGCCACCTATCAACTCTCATATATGAAACATGCGCCGATCGGTCCGACGATGGCAGTCGCCGACGTGAAATCTGACGGCACGGTGCACATCCATACGCACAACCAGAATCCACAGGCGCTGCGCGGCGAAATCGCAACCATGCTCAAGACCTCGCCCGATCATGTGATTGTCCATTCCTATCCCGGGCCGGGACATTACGGCCGCTCGAATGGCGGAAACGCCGGAGCCGAAGACGAAGCCGTGCTGCTGTCGCAAGCCCTCGGGAAGCCCGTTCGCGTCCAGTGGATGCGAGCCGACGACCTGCAGTGGTCCACCCAATCGTCAGCCGGGTTTTCTGACGTTCAGATCGCTCTTGACGAGAAAGGCAAGATCGCGGCCTATCAGGTCGACCACTACATGCCTGCCATGCAGGATGATCGTCCCATCGGCGCCGTGCTCGCCGGTTTACCTACGATGCAGGCTCCTAATCCTCATGGAGCGTTCGTCAGTAACACTGGCAACAGCCTCGAGGATCCCTGGGTCTACGCTTCCGTTCCGAATGTCGCCGAAAGCGGTCACGGTACGTATCAGGTCGGACAGCAAGCCTCGCCTCTCGCTGTCGGCCTCCGCGATCACAGCATGCGCACTCCCGGACAGTTCCAGCAGAATTATCCGCGCGAGTTGGCCATAAGCGAAGCCGCATCGCTCGCCGGCGCCGATGCCATCCAGTTCCGCATCGACCATGCCACCGAAGAGCGCGTGATCAATGTGTTACGCGCCGCCCGCGATGCCTCTGCATGGGACACTCGTCCTTCTCCACGTCACGATGCCGTTTCCACCGGCTCCAATCCCGTCCGCGGCCGCGGCGTTTCTCTGATGCTCCGCAGCGGCACCTACTGGGCTTGCGTCTGTCAGATCGCGGTGACGCCAAGCACCGGCAAGATCGTAATCGAGAAATACACGATCGCCGTCGATCCCGGCATTGTCGTGAATCCGATGCAACTGAAGCGCAATGTCGAGGGCGGCGCGATCATGGGGATCAGCCACGCCCTGTTCGAAGAAGTGATCTTCAACGAAAGCGGGATCACGCAGGATGACTGGACCTCGTATCCGATTCCGACGATGTCCGACATCCCCGAAGTCAAGGTCGTGTTGCTGCACAATCCCAAGGTTGGCGCATACGGCGGTGGATCGGAGGCGGCGAATGCATTGGCCGCACCCGCCGTGGCCGCCGCTCTTCACGACGCAACCGGGAAAATCATCCGGCGGCTTCCGATGAAGCCCGCCTACGTTCTGGAAGTTCTCAAAACCTAATACCGATGAATGAGATCACCACGCTTGCAGGCTGGAACAACTTCTACGTCATTATGGGTTCTTCCGCCGGAGCTCTCATCGGGCTGCAATTTGTGGTGATGGCGCTCATTGCAGCCGTGCCGACTTCGGCCAGTGAGCAGAAGCAGCAACAATCTGGCGATGCCTTCGCTACGCCAACCATTGTTCACCTCGGAACCGTGCTGCTGCTCTCTGCGCTCATGACCGCACCCTGGCACAAACCCGGCATCCCGACCCTCATTCTCGGATTCCTGGGCTTGGTAGGTGTGCTCTACTCACTCATTGTGACCAGCCGGGTCAGCCGCCAGACCTTGTATAAACCCGTTCTTGAAGACTGGATTTTTCACTGCGTCTCCCCGCTGATCGGCTACGCGCTGCTTGCACTCTCGGCGTATGGCGCGCGCGTGCACGTTTTCGGATCGTTGTTCGGAGTGGCCGGGGCTGCGCTTTTGTTGTTATTTACCGGAATTCATAATGCATGGGACGCCGCCGCCTATCACACCTTCGTCACCCGGCAGCGACTCAGCGAAAAACAGAAGTGATTCGCCTTGCAGTCGCCGCCTCGTCGCGCTCGGCGTCGCATGGATGCATCAACCCTTTATCGAATGCCGACATACACGTCCATTTGCATATTCTGGGGATCTCGGGCCCGCTCGTCATAGACCTCAAAGTCCGCGTGATAGACGCGATCAGTTCCCGTTGCGCCCCTTGGCAGAGAATTGATTTTCGTCCATAGCTCCGGCACCACTTTGCTTGGCTGCCCTTTTTCCGATGTGAATACCGCATACCTTCCTGCTGGAATTTTCTTCGCGATCATTCCTGCAGGCACATCCGCCCCCGACGTCACGCGCGCGCCAAGAATGTATGTGTATTCACCGTCGTGATCGCTTGCGTAGTCGGTGTAAACGGCGATGACGTCATGATCCGCTTTGTTCGGGATTTTTTCGAGAATCCCTTCCTGCATCAACCGTCCCCACATGGTTCCAATCACCCCTTGCGGCGTCATCTCTTTGGCGTTGCTGGTGCGCGCTGAAACTCCTACGACGCTGAACCCATCCTGCTGCACCACTCTCGGCTCGAGCTGCTGTCCCCCCATCGCCTGTCCCCCATCGCCCTTCAATTTCTTTAATTGTTCCACGGCATTGCCGTTCTTCGGATCCAGTTGCAGCGACTTCTCATAATTCTGGATCGCCAAATCCTTCTGCCCGGTCTTCGCATACGCCTCTCCCAGGCTGTCATACACGTTCCCCGATTGCGGGTACATCTGCACGTTCTTCTGGAAGACTCGAATGGAATCGGTCTCCTGGCCTCCATAGAGCAATCGATATCCCAGGCCATTCAGCGTACCTTCGTTTAATTTCGACGCGTCTTGTGACTTCAGCAGGTCATATTCGTCGAGCGCCGCGGCAACGCTCTTCAACTTCGAGATGATGAACAGGTCGTCGCCGACATCCGCCTGCGCCTCGTAGTTCCATCCATACTCTTTCGCGACGCGCCGCAAAACCTGGTTCATAACCGAGATGCCGTTGTCGGAATCCGCCATCATCACGAGGCCATTGCCGCTTTCAGCGTTCATCGTCAGCAATGCCTGAAAGCCCTCGTCAGCTCCTCCATGACCGAACTGGCCCGGATTGCTCTTGTCGCAAAAAAATCCAAGCCCATTCTCGTCCGTGACCGGCGTGAGCATCTCCCGGACCGTTTTCGCCGAGAGCACCCGATTTGCTTTCCCTTGCTTCGAGAGCGCGATCTCAATCGCAAACTTTGCCAGGTCCGTAGGCGTAGTCCACAGCCCCGCCGCAGCCATCTCCGGATAAACATGCCATCGCCCGTGCACCGGCTTGCCATCGGCGTAAGCCCCACCAGCCGTCATCGCCGCTCGCGCCGCAGGTTGCGGCTGATCGTAACTGCTGTTGCTCATGCCAATCTTGTCTAGGACAAGCTCGCGCATCAAGGCAGGGAATTGCTTTCCGGTTACGTCCATCATCAGAAGCTGCTCGATCGTCACGCCGCCACCCGAATAACGCTCCTTGGTCCCGGGTACTGTATCCACGCGGATCGGCTCGGTGTTCGCTGGCTTCTCCCCATTCAGCACCTGGACGAGTGTCGGCTGTGGCGCGTCTGCGTCGTATCCCGGAAATCCATGCACCGTCACACCTGCCGTGTGCGACATAATTCGCCGAAGAGTCACTTTCTCCGTCTTCGTGAATTCGTTCTCCGGCACTTTCCAGCTCTTGAGCTTCTGGTTCACGTCTTCATCCAATGACAACTTCCCCTGCTGCACGAGATACATCGCGCCCGTAGCTGCTACCGGTTTGCTGATCGATCCGGCTTGAAAAAGTGTCTTCGTCGTCACCGGTGTACTCGATCCCGGCTCGATTACCCCGTAGGCTTTGACGTCGACAATCTTGTAGTTGTCGATGACTGCGACACTCAGCCCCGGCACATGGAAGGTCTTCATCAACTCTGCCAGGTTCAACCGGATCGGCGCCTCGCCAGCCTTCCCGGGTAATTCAAAAGCCGTTTCCTCCACCCTTTGCAATCGCGCGGAGCCATTCGTCCCTTCGGCTGGACCTTTTGCGGCGACAAAGATGGTAAGCAGCGATGCGAGGACCAGCGTGAATGCGAAGCGGAGAGTGGTCGAACGAGAATGTCTTACCAACATCGGAAGTCTCCTTCCAAAGACCGGCTCAACCATCGCGCCCACGGTATGTGGGAGCAACGAAGCGCTTGAAGCTTTGGATCTCAGAGTGTATGTCAGGGGAAACACTTGCAACACAACGACGTTGTTATAGACGAGAAGGCGGCAATTCGGTTAACCCCTTGCCGCAGCCTATTGATGGAAAAAACGGGCAGCTACAGCTTGCCCAGAAAGTCGGTCACGTCCGGAGCCGTCCAGTCCACCGCCCCAATAAATTTCCGCCGCATCACGCCAGTCCGATCGATGATGTAGGTCTCCGGAAACTTGAACGTCCCGTAAAGATTGCTGCTCTTCTGCCCAGGATCGCGTACCGTAAGCAGATTCACATTATGATCTTTGAGAAAGCGGTTGTAGGCGGCTTGGTCGACATCCACGCTCACGCCAATCACCGTCACGCCCTTCGCCTTCATGCGCCGCTGCATCTCCACCAGGGATGGCATTTCTTCCACGCACGGCGGGCACCAGGTCGCCCAGAAGTTCAACACGACAATCTGCCCGCGGTAGTCGCTGAGCTTTACCGTCCGGTCCGAGTCCTGCACTGTGATCTCAGGTGCTGCCGACCCAATGCGTGGCGGCCGCGACCCGCTGTAACATGCCGAAAGCAATAACAGCCCAAGGCAAGCCGCGAATAGCAAGAAGAACTGAGAGAGCGAACGCACGCAGATATAATACAAGGATTCAGTGTGTGGCGCGGGCGCCTCGCCCGCGACTGTCCCAAAAGGACAAACGCCGCTAGCGAAAAACGTTGGCTGAGCTTGGGCCGCGCATTCGCTGTCTGGCTCTTGTTCCAATTTGCTGCTTTGTTGTACGGCTAAAAACTATTTCTGATGCCGCTGACGGACACATCTCCGACGCCTCAACTCTCCGTGATCATCCCCGCGCGGAATGAAGAAATATCTCTAGGAGCGTGCCTTGAGTCCTTGATCGGCCAGAACGGTGTCGATTTCGAGATCATCGTTGTCAACGACCACTCCACCGACCGCACCCGCGAGATCGCGGCATCGTTCAGGAAAGTTCGTGTCATCGATGTCGGCGCGCTTCCCAAAAGCTGGACCGGAAAGAACAATGCCGTCTCTACCGGCGCGCGACACGCCACAGCTCAGTGGCTGCTCTTCACCGACGCCGACACCATCCACACTCCAGGCTCACTGTCACGGGCATTGGCCGAGGCCAAAGACAGCAACGCCGACGTACTCTCTTATTCACCCGAACAGATCGCCGTCACCTTTTGGGAGAAGGCGATTCTCCCGGTCGTTTTCGCGGAACTCGCCCGCCAGTTTCCACCGTCGAAAGTAAGCGATCCCAGCTCGCCCGAAGCGGCCGCCAACGGACAATTCATTCTGATTCGCCGTGAAGCTTACGACGCGATTGGCGGACATGCCGCCGTCGCCTCCGAAATCCTCGAAGATGTCGCCTTGGCGCGCCGCGTCAAGGCAGCAGGCTATAAGCTTCGCTTCCGCTATTCCGAATCCGTCCGCACTCGCATGTACCGCAACTTCGATCAACTCCGCGAAGGCTGGACCAAGAACCTTGCCCTCCTATTTCCCGGTCCCGGGCGGCTCGCCGCTCAGATCCTCGGACTCTGGACATTGATTTGGGTCGCTTCGCTGGTCGGCCTGAAAACTGGTCTTGCACCTGTCGGTTGGGC
>JASLEQ010000725.1 GCA_030151135.1 Candidatus Sulfotelmatobacter sp.
TATTGCCGATCGAGGAAAGACCGAAGTAACTTGCTCTGAGCACCGGGCACGAGTTGCAATTGAGCATGGTGAAGAAATTATCCGCTGGATTTTTATCGAGCCGTGGCGCGATGAGTCTTCTAGCTCTCGGGGCCGCTACTATTCTCGCATTCGGTTATTTTCATCGTATGGCTGCTGGTGCAAGAGATTTAGATCTTGCGTTGCCCTTAGTGGCCAACGCGCACTCCTGGCATATAACCCATTCCATGGGCGCGTTTCGTCTCGATGAAGATGTGGTCTGTCCCTTCGACTACGACGCGACCACGACCATAGGGCAACTCAGTTCCCGCGAGGTTCAAGTAAATAACACCTATTACAGCAGGAACCCTGCTGGGCAATGGAACTCCCGTGCCGGAACCACGTTCGGCCACTGCAGCGATGGTCCACAAATCAATCACCTGGGGCTGGCCGTCAATCTCAGAATTATTCGCGAGCGAGGCAGAATAAGTCACGGAGGCACAAAGGAAGTAGGGGGACGGCGGTGCCGAATCTGGAATCTGAGTGTAGCGGGAGCGCCCGAGCCGGTAGCGACTCTCTGCATCGACCAGGAAAATCATTATCCCTTGGAACTCGCCAGCGCCCAGGATACCTACCAGTTCTCTAACTGGAATGCGCTTACAGCCATTCAAACCCCACAACTTGATGTGGCGACACCGGCACCTGCGACCGATCAGGTCACCGATACGAACGCACAATCCCCCATGCCGCAGTAGCGCTGCAGCAAAAAGTATTCACGGAAAGCCGAAGATGCCCAATTGGCTGAAAATTACTGCCGTCACTATAGTGCTTGTGCTCGCGGTGCCCTTATGGTTAGCCAAGCACAAGCGAGACATGATCAGGCAAGATTTAGAACAGAGTCGCGAGGCTCTCGACAAGGTCAACAGCTTCCATTTTCACTATGACGGACCAAACTATCTAGCAGGCCAGCCGCCTCTCACCAAGGATGTTTGGGTGCTCTGCCCGGATTACCGTTACGAAATGATCCGTGTGCAAGGCGCGCAAGAGCAAGAGGACATTTATTTCCAAGGGGCCTACTATGTCAAAACGCCAGAAAAATGGGTCTCGGTCCCCAGGCCCAAAGTTGCTACGGTAGAAGGGTGCCACACTCTGACTGGCACATATGGCCTGGGAGTTCCCGCCGGTTTCGACATGATGCTGAGCCGCAGCACGATTCAGGTGAACAATCAGGGGCGATCTGTGGCTGGAGATATGTGTTATGACTACACGGTAACGATGCCCACTTCCGATGTGGCCAAACGACCTATTGTTCAGACACTGTGCCTGAATTCAGATGATCACTTACCGCGGGAGGCGAGATTCCATGGATGGGGCGCGGACCGCGACTCCGTGTACGTTTACGATCAGTGGAACAAAGCCGATCAACCAACTTTCCCCGAGGGATTTAACCCAGCCGACTACTGAGCAATTTGGCGAACGGGGCCGGCGGAAAGAAGCCAGGGCGGCGGAGCTCGTCACGCAGCCGCGGTGATCAATGTGAGCGCTCATTGTCCTGTGACGCTCCGCGCATCGGACAACTCTTCTGGAGTATTCAAGTTGCGAAATAAGTCTGGCAGAAATCCCTGCTGTCGCAACTCATCTTGGCCAATGACCAGTGTTCTCGCGGGATCGAACAGCGCATCAATCCGAAAGCGGCTTGCGCGCAGCGCCTTCTCTGCAAACTCCGCGAACCCCCTCCGATATACCGCACAGAGCGGCTGCCATCCGTCACTCGTCCGAGCAACTATCACCATCGATTCGGAAGCGCGACTCTTTGCGAGTAGGAACTCGAGGAACTGCGTGGATACGAATGGAATATCGACAGCAACAAGCAGATTCAAGTCCGTCTCCGACGACCGCAGTGCCGCATGAATTCCGCCCAGCGGGCCGCATCCTCGAAAAACGTCCTCAACCACAGGGGCGAACTGTGAGAGCTTTGCCGGATCGCCGACAATCCTCACGGCTGCGCAGACAGAGCGGGCCAGGTCCAACTGACGGTCCAGCAGCGAGCGCCCGTCCAGCATCACGAACGCCTTGTCCCGGCCCATGCGCGTGCTCTTTCCGCCGGCAAGGATGAAGGCCGTGACGTCATCGCAAAACGCAACCATGGCCGGATCATACATTGCACCCAGCTTGCAACCTCATAACGATTGAAACTATCGCTTTTAGGAATGTACGCTAAAAGCAACGGAATTCATGACTAGCCACTTCTTGCGCCAGGTATGTACGCAATCGAGGCTTGGCGTCATTGCAGACCATCCTTATGCACGAAAGTAACCTTCCCAAACCCTGACCTTCGCGCGATGATAACGCTGCGTCCGAGGCGCTACTGACCCGGAAGTCACCATCATGCCGCAAAAATTCATGGATGTGCTTATGCTTGGGCGCTGCTCTCACGAGTTCTCCTGGCCGCGTCGTGGTACGGACGGCAACTACTATCAGGTGTGCCTGCTCTGCGCTGTGGAGTACAAATACGATTGGACGACCATGCGCCGCACCGAGCGCGTGGAGCACAAGCCCGAGACGGGCATTCGGCGCAGCCATGCACGCGAAAAGCGGCCGTCGTGGGTCCCGCGCGCACGCCGCCTCAAACTCGATATTCCCCTTCGGTATCGGGTGAATAAAACCAGTACCTGGTATGAAGGGATCATCGAAAACATCAGCCAAAGCGGGGTGCTGTTCTCCGGTCCGCAATCCCTGCCTCTGAATGCATTAATCGAGATGGTGTTCGAGATGCCCGAGGAGATTTCGGGCCAGAAAAATAGCAATGTGGTGTGTCAGGGCCGCGTCATGCGTGCCAAAGATGCTCCAGTAGAGGAAGCTGGCAGAATCGGCCTGGCCGCCTCCATTGTCGACTACAAGTTCATCCACTAGCTTCGTCCCTCGACGGCCCATACCACCTGCTGGCGTTTACATCTGCGCAAAGGTCTGCAAGCATCTAAACTGATGTCTATCGAGGCCCGTGTCGGGTCTCCAATTTTCAGGAGTCGAGTCATGAAAAGAAGATCTCCGCTCGTGGTGTGTTTCATTCTCGCGATGACCCTGAGTCTGGAACTGGGCTGCTCCAAGAAGGCAGACGATGCCAGCATTTCCAGGGATATTCAGAGCAAGTTCAGCCAGGATTCCGGCCTTTCCTCAAAGCAGCTGACGGTGCAGTCCGCCGACGGCGTGGTGACACTCAGCGGCACTGTCGACAACGATGCGCAGCGGGAAGCGGCAAGCAAGCAGGCCGCATCGGTGGCAGGAGTAAAGCAAGTTTTGAATAACCTTACAGTGGGCACTGCCGCGACGGCGGCAGCCCAGCCTTCTCCCGCCGATCTGCAGGCCGCTTCGCCATCGCCGCAAAGTGCTCCCCCGGCGGAACAGACAGCTCCCGAAAAGAAGAAGCACAAAAAGTCTTCGCCAAAGGACGACATGCAAAACTCGGGCGGCAATCAGATGGCCGACAATGGGCCACCACCACAACCGGCGATCCAGCCGGACCCGCAACCCGCGCCGGCCCCACAGCCACCACCCCCTCCGCCGCCAAAGAAATATATTGTCGATCAGGGAACACAGCTCACCATCCGTCTTGTGGATGCGATCGACAGTGAGAAGAACCAGACCGGCGACACGTTCCATGCCACTTTGAACGCCCCGATCACATCGGATGGCGACGAAGCGATTCCTGCGGGAGTGCAGGTTCAGGGGCATCTTGTTGAAGTGAAGAGCGCGGGCAAGTTTGCGGGACAGTCAGATGTCGTTATGCAACTTGATAGCATCACCTCTGGTGGCCGAACCTACAATCTGCAGACCGACCAGTACAAGAAGCAAGGCAGCTCGCGAGGCAAGAATACGGCTGAAAAAGTAGGGGCAGGAGCGGCAATTGGAGGCATCATCGGCGCACTCGCTGGCGGCGGCAAGGGAGCGGCGATCGGGGCAGCTGCAGGCGGCGGAGTAGGCGGGGGAGTACAAGCAGCCACCAAGAGCCAGCAGATCAAATTGCCATCCGAGACCGTATTGAACTTCACCCTTCAGGCGCCAATCACCGTGGTGCAGGCACAGGCTCCAGATGCGAATCGTCCGAAATTGGGGAGCCCGCAGTAGTTCGGAGAGGGCCCGCAGCGCACGGGCCCTTCCTGTTAGACCCGTGTGTTGTACGACATTCTTCGGTACACTCTTCTTCAAACCGAATCATGCCCGCGCTCACCGCAGTCCTCCATACCCACAATGACGCGCTCCGGCTTGGACGAGCGTTGGAGACCCTCTATCCCTGCGACGAAATCTTGATCATTGACCACGGCTCTGACGATCAGACGCCCCGAGTGGCACGGCAGTACGGAGCCAAGCTGGTGCAAGCTTACAACGGTCCCGGAAGTGACTTCCTTCGAGATCTCGCTTCCGAATGGATCCTCTGTCTTGATCCGCGGGAATCTCTGACCGAAAGCCTGGCCGCTGCGTTGTTCGACTGGAAGGCCGCGCAGGTCTCGCCTGGCGCCGCGGCATTTTCCGTATTCCATCGTGAGGAAACTGTCAAAGGATGGGTGCAACACGCCCATCCACAAACTCGTATCGTACCTGCTCATTGGAGCAACTGGGACGGCTACTTGCCTCTCGCTGATTCGTCGGCGGTCTCACTGGAAGGCGAGTTATTGCGCTTCGCATTTCCCTGACAGATCTCCTTCGCTCGAATATAAACATCCTCGTCCTTACGTAACACGACAGGAGGCTTCCCGGGAGTGCCTTCCGTGCACATTCTGGGGATTTGGGGCCTCAACCCATGAGACTAGCTCGAATTTCAGCGCAATCTCCTTCCCGCAGCCGTCACAGGCGTTTGTGATGCTGATCACATTCCTCCCTAAATGCCGCGTCTAGACTCGCCTGTTGTGGAAGTTTTGGGCACGTAGCCTCGGAGGAATAACTCATGCGTGTAACGAAATTCATCAGTCTGGCCGCAATCATGGCGATCCTGTCGGCCATCGCCCTCGGGCAAGCCGCTCCTGCTCAGAGCACCCCCCAAATCAAGCATGTTCCCATTACCAGCGCTCCTTTAAACTCAGGCAAAGAGATGTTCAAGAGCTACTGTGCAGTCTGCCATGGGGTCGACGGTACGGGGAATGGCCCGGCAGCCTCGGCAATGAAAACCTCGCCAATGAATCTGACGGTGCTGGCAAAGAACAATCACGGACAGTATCCCGCATCGCACGTTGCGGCGGTGATTCGCGGTCAGGCCGCCACACCGTCTCACGGAAGCCAGGACATGCCAATTTGGGGCCAGCTTTTCTCCAGCATCAGCCAGGGACATGAAGGCCAAGTGCAGCAGAGAATTACGAATCTGGTGAACTACATCGAGACTGTGCAGGTAAAGTAATCTGGATCACGGGCCCGGGGGTCGTCTGGCCTCCTTCGATCACCGGGCCCGTGCTCCGCTACCAATGGTGTAACCATCTCTCGTGCAAAGGCTTACTCGTAACCTGACCCTACGGTCAGTGACTTCAGTACCTTAGTCCTTCCCTCACAGCGCACTTATAATTCAACCAAGAACCACCAACTTCCACGTTCTTCAGGAGACGTCCGCGCCAACGCGCGGCGCTTCTGAGGACGTAATCGAGACGACGTGGATCCTGTTCTCGCATCGGCGATTTTCTTGTTTGGGCTGGCATTCGGCAGCTTTCTGAATGTGTGTATCTATCGGATGCCGCTTGGAATTTCCGTCGTCACACCGCGCTCGGCATGTCCACGATGCAAGCAGCCAATCGCGTTTTACGACAACATGCCGGTCGTGAGTTGGCTGATTCTTGGCGGACGCTGCCGTCACTGTAAGCTGGCGATTTCACCTCGATATATTCTGATCGAATTGCTGACCGCATCGCTCTTCCTCGCCTG
>JASLEQ010000731.1 GCA_030151135.1 Candidatus Sulfotelmatobacter sp.
AGAGAGTTTCTCGGACACGGAATGAATCGCCGGCGTACAGAATCGTAGCCGATTCCGGATGCACGGTCAGCGTCCGTGCCAGGCTTTCCGCTGGCAGTGCGCGATCTTCAACGTGAAACGTCAGGTGTAAATCGCGGAAGATCTTGAGCGGATACACCCACGACTCAAAACGTCCCGCCTCATTGCCGAACAGCCCCGCGCGGGTGCCAACGACGGGCAGGAATTCCCAGGTACGAATGGTGCGGGTCAATTCCAGAGACTGATCGGGCTGGCGCGCTGAAGCTGACGCGATCAGGATGAGGAGCAACGTCAGAAACGAGAGCCGGCGTGCGGCCCGCCAACGTGCAAAGTAGGGATACATTCCGAGCTTCTCTTGGTCGGACATTGGCCTCGCCGAAGCTTGCCAATTCGCGGTTCCCTTCCATATAAGAGGGAAGGGCGAATATAGCACGACCCAGGCAGACCAGGTATCAACCTCTTGTTTTCTTCACGCCGCAGTTTTCTCAAATCACTCAGCCGTTCGGCTCTTGTACTCTCATTCGAAAACGTACTGGCACTGGCATGGCCGAAGCGCAGCGTTGCTTCGCAAAATCCCGCTCCATCCAAGAGTGAATCGCCACAGACTGACCTTGGAATCAGCTTCATCAACGTGGCGAAAGAATCCGGGCTGAATGCAAAAACAATTTTCGGCGGCGAACACAAGAACAAATACCTTCTCGAGACCACCGGATGTGGTGTCGCTTTCTATGACTACGACAACGACGGCTGGCTTGATATTTTCCTGGTGAACGGGACTCGCCTTGAGGGATTTCCCGCTGGCAGTGAACCAATCTCTCATCTTTTCAAGAACAACCGTGACGGAAGCTTCACTGATGTCACACAGAAAGCCGGCGTCGCGCATTCCGGATGGGGACAAGCCTGCTGCATTGGCGACTACGACAACGACGGCTGGGACGATCTCTTCGTCACCTATTTCGGAAATAACATTCTCTATCACAACAATGGCGACGGCACTTTTACCGACGTCAGCGCGAAGGCCGGTGTCGCCGGCAAAGGCAAGCGCTGGAACACGGGCTGTGCTTTTGTCGACTACGATCGTGATGGCAAACTCGATTTGTTCGTCGCCAACTACATCGACCTGAATCTTGCGACCGCTCCGCTGCCGGAGTCCGGTCCCTGCCTTTATAAGAGCATTATGGTCGCCTGCGGCCCTCCAGGGCTGGCGGGCGGCAAGAACATTCTCTACCACAACAATGGCGACGGCACGTTCAGTGATGTCTCCGATGCAGCCGGAATTCTCAGTGCAAATGGCACGTACGGCCTCGGCGTGCTTACCGCAGATTTTGATAACGATGGCTGGCCCGACATTTACGTAGCAGACGACTCAACCGCCAGCGCTCTCTACCACAACAAGAAGAACGGCAAATTCGAAGACATTGCGATCGAGGCGGGATGCGCTCTTAGCCCGGATGGCAAACCGCAAGCCGGCATGGGCGTCTCCGCTGCCGACTACGACATGGACGGCAATCTCGATATCGTGAAGACAAATTTCGCGGGCGATACGCCGTCGCTTTACCACAACCAGGGCGGCGCGAATTTCGAGGACGCAACCTTCACCGCCGGCCTCGGCGCCCATACGCAATTTCTCGGATGGGGCGTCGGATTCTTCGACATGGATAACGACGGGTGGCCCGATATCCTCATCTGCAATGGCCACGTTTATCCAGAGGTCGAGCAGTTAAAGACGGAGGCTGGATACGCGCAGCGCAAGCTTCTTTACAAGAATCTTCGCAACGGCCACTTCGACGACATCTCTTACCAGGCAGGACCCGGGATCTCCGACCCAAGTCCCTCTCGCGGAGCAGCCTTCGGAGATTTCGACAACGATGGCGATATCGACGTCGTGATCAACTGCGTCAACGAATACCCTCAACTGCTGCGCTGCGACTCCCAGCTTGGGAATAACTGGATCAAGGTGCGCACCATTGGAACTAAGTCCAACCGCAGCGGTATTGGTTGCCGTCTGACGTGCACTAGCCAGGCGCCCGGAGAATCCAAACCTCACCGGCAAATCGATGAAGTTCGCAGTGGCGGAGGGTATTTCTCACAAAATGATCTGCGCGTCCACTTCGGCTTGGGTAAAGCGGAGAAGGTCGATTCTTTGGAGATCCGATGGCCAAGCGGACAAATCGATACTTTGAAGGATATAAAAGCGAATCAGGTGCTCTATGTCGAGGAGGGTAAAGGCATTATTCGAACGATGCAATTCGACAAACCTGCGAAAGCAGGGAAATGAAAGTAAGTTTGGTCTTTGTGCCGATGAGCGTGCCAAAGTCTACTTAATCCCATTTGTAAAATGTGACGTCGGCCGCGACAATGTGATCCAAATCGGTTACCCTGACGGCCTATGAGTTCTGTCCAGTCACCTCCTGCGCTGGCCCCAACCTCGATCGACAAAAGTGGCGCGATTTCCTCCGTCGAATTGCAACAGGTTCGCAAATGCTACGACGAGTTTGTGGCAGTCGCCGATCTCACCCTAAGCATCAAGACAGGCGGGATTTACGGCCTGCTCGGTCCAAATGGAGCAGGGAAAACTAGCACGATCCGCATGATTATGGGCATTACCGTCCCGGATGCTGGACAGATTACAGTTTTTGGCGAGCCGCTCAGCCGGGCGCACATGGACCAGTTCGGCTATCTCCCCGAGGAGCGCGGCCTGTACAAGAAAATGAAAGTACTCGATCACCTCGTGTTCTTCGGGCAACTCAAAGGCCTGACTGCTCCAGAAGCCACAAAGCGGGCGAATGCATGGTGCGAGCGTTTCGAGTTCAGTGCCTGGACCGGGAAGAAGGTCGAAGAGCTCTCCAAGGGGATGCAGCAAAAACTGCAGTTCATCGGCGCGGTTCTCCACGATCCACGGCTGATCATTATGGACGAGCCTTTCACCGGTCTTGATCCTGCCAATGCAATCGCGCTGAAAGATGTTCTTCTCGGAATGGCGAAGTCCGGTAAAACCATTCTGCTTTCTACCCATCGCATGGATCAGGTTGAACGGCTCTGCCAATCCATCTGCCTGATCAATCATGGGCGTGCCGTGCTGGAAGGCGATCTCAGCCAGATCAAGGCCCGTTACGGTCGGCACAATATACAGATCAAGTATGACGGTGATGCAAGCTTTCTAGCAGAAAAACGCCTCGTACAGTCGTGCAACGACTATGGGAATTATGTTGAAGTCCGGCTCGCGCCGGGCGCGGACTCGCAGGAACTCCTCCGGTTAGCGGCTTCGAAAGCTCGGCTCGACAAATTCGAGTTGATGGAGCCCTCTTTGGAAGAAATCTTCATCGATGTCGTGGGAAAGTCCAATGCGTAATACCTGGGTAATCGTGAAGCGTGAATATCTGGAACGCGTGCGTACCCGCACCTTCCTGGTCCTGACATTGCTTGCCCCGGCGATCATGACTGCCCTCATGATTCTTCCTGCCAAACTTGCAACCATGGGGGAAAAAGCAGATCACATCGTGATCGTTGCGTCCACACCGCAGTTCGGGGATGCCGTCAAGCAGCAACTGCTCACTGACGCGGCGCAGTCAAACGAAACCGAAGGCGAGGAAAACACCTCCAAGCCGAAACCTGAAGACCGCTACACGATCGACGTCGACACAAATGCGACGGAGGCGGAGCGCGCAAACCTCCAGCAGAAGATTGATGCGCACGCGATCGACAGCTTCATCTGGCTGACAGACGATGCGATCACTTCACATAAGGTGGCGTGGACCGGCCGTGAGATGGCCAGTTCCCGAGACAGATCCTGGCTCAGCGACACCATCAATCACATCGTCCAGCAGCAAGCGCTCTCGAAACAAGGCCTAACTCCGGCTCAAACCGCAGAAGTCTTGAGCCCGGTGAAGGTTGAAACATTCCGCATCGATCATGGCCGGCAGACAACAAGCAGCGGGAGCAGTCGGTTCCTTGAGATCATCGTTATGGTGATGC
>JASLEQ010000740.1 GCA_030151135.1 Candidatus Sulfotelmatobacter sp.
GCGGTGGATGAAATCTTCGGCCATCTTGGGAAGATCGTAGTTAATGACGTGAGCTACGTCGTCGACGTGGAGTCCTCGGGATGCGACATCGGTGGCGACCAGGACCTGGAATCGGCCTTCTTGAAATCCACTGAGAGCGGCGTTGCGTTGGGATTGCGAGCGGTCACCATGAATCATGCTGGCGCTGAAGCCATCGCGAACCAGTTCTTTAGCAAGACGTTCTGCGCCACGCTTGGTGCGGGTGAAGATGAGGGTCTGTCCCGTCTCGGCGTAGAGCAATTGGCGCAATGCCTCGATTTTCTCTCCGGGACGAACCTCGTATGCCTGGAGTTGGACGCTTTCCGCGGGCTTTAAAACTGAACCGAGGGCGACCCGCACGGGATCGCGCATGTACTCATTCACCAGGCCAGCGACAGATTGCTCCATGGTTGCGGAAAAACAGAGTGTCTGGCGATCTCGAGGCAAAGTCGCCAGTATGCGGCGAATTGCTGGCAGGAATCCCATGTCAAGCATACGGTCCGCCTCGTCGAGAACGAGCATTTTGACGCGCCGCAAATCGGAGAGGTGGCGGCTCATGAAGTCCTGCAAGCGTCCCGGCGTGGCGATCACGAGTGGTGCTCCGGCGCGCAGGCTACGGATTTGCGCTTTCTCTGAGACACCCCCAATGACGAGCGCAGCTTTGGGCATGTTATTCGCGCGCAACTGCTCGTACTGATCGTGGACCTGCATGGCAAGTTCGCGAGTGGGCAGGAGCACGAGTGCGACTGTATGGCGTTCCAGTTCGCGCTGAAGAGTTTCGATCAGCGGAATGAGGAATGCGAGCGTCTTGCCCGTGCCCGTCTGGGCGGTGCCGATGACGTCGCGGCCTTCGAGAGCGGATGGAATCGCGCTCTCTTGAATAGGGGTAAGGGTTGTAAATTCTGCTGCCGCCAACTTCCGCTGCAATGCAGAGGACAGGGGCAGTTCTGAAAATGTAGACATTAAATTTTGTTTCTTTCTGGAGGGGCTTTCTTGTGCGTATCCTGACACACGTCAGGTGCCGTACCGCCGCTCACGTTCTTTTTTGGAATTCACGCAAAATTTACGGCGGGCAGGATATGCGGAGATGAAGCTGGTCTAAGGAAGTGACCACCGCGCGGCAAGCAAACCGTGGCTAAAGCGTCACTGACAGTGTACCAGAGAAACGCGGGCGTGGGTGTGGAAATGGTCATTACTCCCGTGCCTTGACTGGCTGCTTCCCTGCCAGTTAACTTCGCGAGTATCGGGAAAAATCTGTCTTCCAGCGAGGGTTCAAGTTGCCGCACCGTCCGATCGTTACTCTAACGACTGATTTTGGGACCAACGACCATTTTGTGGGCGCCGTGAAGGGAGTGATTCTCGACATCGTGCCTGAGGCGGCGATCGTCGATATCACGCACGCGATTCAGGCATACGACATTCTCGACGGCGCGATCGCCATTTCGCAGACCTATTCCTACTTTCCGACCGGAACCGTGCACATGGTAGTTGTCGATCCGGGAGTGGGAACGACGCGGCGGCCGATCATCGCATCGAGCGATGGCTATCATTTTGTGGCGCCCGATAATGGCGTACTCTCGATGGTTTATGCCAAGGAAGAGCGTATTCACGTGCGGCATATCACCTCCGACCACTACTTCCGGCAGCCCGTGAGCAGCACGTTTCATGGACGCGATATTTTCGCTCCCTGCGCGGCGTATTTGGCAAAGATGGTCGACTCGCACAAGTTCGGAGACGAGATTGAGGATTATGTGAAGTTTGCGGCGCCGCGTCCCAAGCCGAATGGGGAGAACAAGCTGCGCGCGGTTGTGCTGAAAGTCGATCGCTTCGGAAACCTGATCACCAATGTGACCCCCGAGGATGCTCCGGGTCTGTTCGCGGGCAAGGGCGGATTCAAAATTGCGGTTGGCAACAAAGAAATCACGGAGATCCGCACGGCTTATGCAGAGGGCAAGGCTGGCGAAGTATTCGGAATTCTCGGCAGCATGGGATATCTGGAGATTGTTGCGAATCGCGCGCCGGCGGCTCAGATCACAGGAGCCGGTAAGGGCGCAGAAGTGAACATTGTTCTTAATGAAGGCGCGGCCGCGGGCAAGGGCGCTTAGAAATTTATTCGCGACGAGATACGGAATCACTCAGTTCAGAAATTCATTCCTCTGGAACTGGCAGCTCCTGCTTTGTTTTTGCGGCTATGAGCTTTTCGGCTTCGGGTGTACGTAGCGCTCGATCTCACCGGTCCATCGCAGGAAGCGCCAGAGATTGCCGCGCTCGCGCCACATGAATTCCCAAAATTCCAGGAAACCGATCTGCTTCATCTTGACGCCGGTGTAGGTTTCGATGCGCCAAAGCAGATAGGGACTGCGCCAAGGGGCGAGGCGATGTCCTTTGGTGGCATTCCACATGAAGCGGATGGAGTTCCGCATGACCACATCATAATCACAAAGGATACAAACGTACACGAAGGAAACAGCTTAAACCCTCATCCTGGCTCATGTGCGTCAATGATAGAATCCAAGCTCTGCTGAGAAACCTGCTGCATGAATGACGCGAACACCCGCCAGAAAGCCGAAGATCACTATTATGCCGCGCTTGATCTGATGGCAGATGGAAATCTCGAAAAGGCCGTTACCGAGTATCAGGCTTCGATCAGCGCGGACCCTACTTTCACCGAAGCGATGCACGGTTTGGCGCGGGCATTGCAGGACTTGCAGCGATACGACGAGGCCATCGAGGTCGCCAATAAAATTGCGGAGCTCGATCCCGATGACGTGCTGGCGCACACCAGCCTTTCCGTTCTGTATCAGAAAAAGGGGATGATTCCGGAAGCCGAAGCAGAAGGCGCGAAGGCGCGCGTGCTGGGATGGAAGCAGCAGCTGAAAAAAGGCGGAGCGTAGCGGCAGAGCAGAGGCTATTCGCCAGTATTTGGAATGCGCGAGAAATTAATTGCGAATGGCGGCGATTGCGGCGAGTCCGTGCGCCAGGCGCGCGATGGCGCGAAGCGGTAGCGGACCAGGGTCCAGATCGCCAGCCATCCGTCGGAGTAGCGAATCTTCTTCCCTTCATCGGCGGAACGCGGGGAGTAGTGTATTGGGACTTCCGCGATGGGTTCGCCCATACGGCATAATTTCGCCGTCACCTCTGGACAGAATTCAAAACGGCGGCAGCCCAACTGGATTTGCATGAGCGTGGAGCGGCGGAAGACTTTGTAGCAGGTCGCCTCGTCGTGAATGCCCGCGCCGTAAAGCAGATTCGTGAGATGCGTCAGGAACTTGGCGCCCAGAAAAAAACGGAGACCGCGCTCGGGGCGATCGGGACGAACTCCGTACACCACGTTGGCCTTGCCTTCCTGAAGCGGGCGGAGCAGCGCGGGATAATCCTTGGGATCGTACTCGAGGTCGGAATCCTGGATCAGGACGAATTCGCCGCGAGCATAATTCAGCGCGGTGCGGATGGAGGCGCCCTTGCCGTAGTTTTCCTCGTGGAAAACGATCGTGACGTTTTCCATCGGCGCGAGATTCCGCAATTTCTCGCGAGTGCCGTCGGTTGAGCCATCGTCGACGATGATCACTTCTTTTTTTGCGGGAGAAGCCAGGACTGCCTGCAGCAGTTCGTCGAGGTGCGCGACTTCGTTGTAGACGGGAACGATGACCGACACCCATCCCGCCCAGCGGTCAGACGCCGGTGGCGAGACTTCTCGGGGCAAGGCTGTCGATATCACGGCTTGTCTCAAGGATACTGGGAATTTTGAGGCCGCGAAAGTGATTTGTCTCTTTCACTGACATACACTCCCCGCCAGACCTGACCGCGGGAGTCGCTATAATTCAGACTTCATTTCACCCAGTCTCAGATGACATCTCCATTTGCGAAGGTGCAGATTACGGATCTGGAACCTGGCGATTCCATGGGCCAGGTAGCGATTCCTCCGAAAGATGAGGAGGTTCATCTCTGGCAATTTCGATCCCAGGTGTCGAGTGGACTGTCAGATTTTGAGGCGCTGCTTTCGGCCGATGAAAGACAACGCGCATCACGATTTCATTTCGTGCGGGATGCACATCGCTTCACGGTGGCACGCGCACACACCCGCCTGATCCTATCGGCATACTTGCAAGCCGATCCGAGAGATGTGCAATTTGTTCACTCGAAGCATGGAAAGCCGCGCATCGCGAGCGCGCAATGGGATATCCGATTCAACGTCTCACACTCCGGAGACCAGGCGATGGTTGCGGTTGCGAGTCAGCGCGAGGTTGGAGTGGATATTGAACAGATCCGAAGCAACGTGGAATGCGAGCAACTTGCCGAGAGATTTTTCTCACCCGGCGAGCGAAATCTGATCAGCGGGCTTCCGGAAGATGAAAAACTACAAGCGTTTTTCCGCCTGTGGACGTGCAAAGAAGCTTTCCTGAAGGCGCATGGCGCCGGCCTGTCTCGGAGCCTTTCCTCTTTCGATGTGAAACTCGGGAGCAGTCCCGGGCAACTGCTCATCATAAGTGGCGATGCCGGCGAAGAAGAAAAATGGCGGCTCGTGGAAGTGGAGACAGGCAGCGGTTATCGCGCGGCCGCCGTCGTAGAAGGGATACTTGCGCAGATGAGCGTGTTTCGATTGCAGCCGCGGTAGAAGTTCGCGAGGAAGCTGCGCAGAAACTTGCATAGAACAGCGGAGAAACAGTAAAAGCTGATTCCAAACTGCGCAAGAGTTTGCACAGCGAGCCAGGAAAAATCGTTTCACGAGATTTCCTTAAAAATTAACCCTTTATCCTTATCAGTTTACAGTACAATAACGAAACCGTAGGCGGCATGGTATTTGCGAAGGGTTCTGCAGAGCCATGTTTCGTGTAGACTGAATTCAATCTGGGTCAGCGACCCGCATTTGCAGTCTCGCAAGAAATCCCCCCAAAAGCAGTCCGGAAATCGAGAATTGATTCCCTCTGCGAAGAATTTTTTGCATTGAAGAATTTAAATACTGAGAACCTCGGGAGGTTCATCTCTTGTCCGCTTCCACTAGTCATTTAATCGCTCCGCACGGCGGTGAGCTGGTTAATCTGTTTGTGTCGTCGGAGAAAGCCGCAGAACTGAAAGCCCATTCGCGCGAATGGCCA
>JASLEQ010000733.1 GCA_030151135.1 Candidatus Sulfotelmatobacter sp.
GCCTTCGCCGCTGTTGCGGCGGACCTCGTCAGTGCCCTCGTGAGCACCATTGATTCGATTGATCAGCTTCATCGGATGAATCGGCTTCGCAAGAACCTCAAAGCTAAAGCCTTGCCGTTCTCCTTCCAGCAACATCTCCGAGATGCCTGCTTGTCCTGAAAACAGCAGAATCTCGGTCGCAGGAAAGTTCTTTCGTACGGCGATCGCGAGCTGCACACCGTTCATGCGAGGCATCAATACATCCGATATGAGCCAGTCGGGCGCAAAGTGCGAGGCAAGCTCCAGCGCGGTCCAACCATCGTAAGCGGCTAAAGTTTCGAATCCTGCATTTTCCAGGATTTCGGCCAGCGAGTCCGCGATGAGCCGGTGGTCATCCACAACGAGAATCCGATGCTTTCTCGTAACCGGCTCAGGATCTCCAGTTTCGCACTCCTGGTAAAGCATCCCTGGATGGCCAAACTGCTCAGCCGCCCGAACAAAAGTTGACGCAAATTGGAGCATGGTTCATCCTCGCGCAATCCTACGTCCGCGCCTCTTCAACGGTGTTGGGTTGCTCAAATGGAACAAAGATCGTGAGGGTGGTCCCTGGATTTTTATGATCTGTGGTGCTGGTGAGTGTGATCTGTCCGCCGCGGCGCTCAACGAGCTGCTTCGCAACCCAAAGACCGATCCCGGTTCCCAGACTGGCTTTGGTTGTAAAGAATGCCTCAAACACGTGTGGCAGGTGTTGGGGATCGATTCCAGCACCATCGTCTCTGATCGTGATCTGGATTCCATCGTTGGCGGAACTCAGAACTTGCCGAGTTGAAATCGCAAGTGTTCCTCCTTCTGGCATTGCGTCGATGGCATTGGCAATAACGTTCGAAAAGATCTGAAGGAATTCGCCCTTCATCACTGTTATCTGGCGAAGGTCGTTGAATTGCGTTTCCACCGAGATTCCATTGGCGATGATCTTGGAGTTGTAAACGAGCAAAACGTTCTCCAGCAGATCGTGAACATACACCGAAGCGGGGCCACCGCTCTCCTTGTAATAACCCAACGTTTGCCGGGCGATATGCGCAACACGCTCCAGCTCACCTTCCGCCGCCAGGAGCAGATTGTGAAGTTTGCTCTCTGCAGGGCTATTCTGCCTGGCCAGAAAAACAAGATTGAGCACGCCCTCGAGGGGATTGTTTATTTCGTGCGCGACGGCGGCAGCCATCCTACCTGTTGCCGCTAACTTTTCTGACTGGAGCAACCGGCGCTCCATCCGTTTCCGGTCGGAAATATCGCGCGCGATCTTTGAAGCTCCGATCACTGTTCCCGACTCGTCCTGAATGGGCGATATGGTGACGGAAACTTCGATGAGTTCGCCGTTCTTTTTTCGCCTGATGGTTTCGTAATGATCGATGCGCCCGCCGGCGCGAAGCCTCTTCAGGATCGATTCTTCCTCGTATTGCAAATGTTCCGGGATCAAGCGAAGGATTGATTGTCCAATCATGTCCTGGGCAGCATACTCGAACATTCTCTCTGCCCCGTTATTCCATGTCTTCACAATCCCGTTGAGATCCTTGCTGATGATCGCGTCATCAGCGGAGTCCACGATTGCCGCCAAACGGAATCTGCTTTCCTCCAGCTTCTTTCGTTCGGTGATGTCCCGCGCGATCTTAGAGGCGCCCACGACAGTTCCGCTCTCGTCGCGGATCGGAGAGATGGTTACTGAGATCGGGAACTGTTCTCCGTTCTTTCTGACCCGTATGGTCTCGAAGTGCTCAATTCTTTGGCCGGCCCTCAGCTTGCGAAGGATCTCCTCTTCCTCGTGATGGAGCTCTGGCGGAATCAGGGTGAGAATCGACCGCCCGATGATTTCGTCGGGTTCATACCCGAAAACGCGCGAGGCCGCCGAGTTCCAACTGGTGATTATCCCATCCAGGGTTTTGCTAACGATGGGATCATCGGATGAGTCCACAATTGCGGCAAGATGGGCTCGAGCCTCTGCGTGATGGGATTTCGATGGTGCTTGAACATTTTCAAATGGCATCAGGCAGGTCCATGGGAGAAGCGGGAGGAAAGATCCCGATTGTTTGTCACCATTGGACCCGCGAGCAAGTGGCCCAAGTTAAGACGGGAGAAAGGATTTTCAGGTGCCGGGAGAACAGAGCTGGTTCATCAGGATTTGTGGATGAATTGGTTTCGGCAGCACCTCAAACTGATGCCCCTGCTTTCCCGCGATCTCAAGAAGACCTGCGGTCGAAATATTCCCTGAAACGAGAATGATCTTGCACTGCGGAAGGAAGTTCGAGAAGTGGATAGCGACGTCAATTCCCGTCATGCCGCCCATGACTACGTCGCTGATCAGGGCATCAGGCTTGAGCGCCACAGCCATTTCGATTGCATCTTCACCGCTGTAGGCAGTGTAAGCGCGATAACCATTTGTATTCAGGATTAGGGCGAGAGTGTCGGCAATGACCCTTTCGTCATCAACAACCAACACCCGAACATCAGCAACGATCGGCACTGCTACCCCCGTCTCACCCCGATGGACCGTGAGTACTTAGATGCGGAGATTGGGGATAGTGGTCAGACGTACTCGGTCATCCCTCCGGATTCAGCGATCTAGCCGGTTCCGACGTTTATACACGGCAACGGGGCGACCATTCGTTCGGCGCTGTTCGCCTCCGCCGGAACGAGCCATAAGCGCCCAGAGGCTTACCATCGCTCCCGGGGAAACCCGAGTCTCTCACGGGGGGAAATGGTGATAGGGGATGCCAAGAGCGAAGAGAGCTCGAAAATCTCATTCGTGAATGCGCAGGCGCTGCTTTGATACGCGGCGGGGAGGGGCGAGCACTTCAATTCCCATTGCGAACAATATCGGCTTTATGTGAGGCGCTAGTTTGGCTTCGCAGTTTCGCTGTCGTAATTCATTGCGCGGCAGGCGACGGAAATTCTTCACTAAACTCGCATCCGCCCTGCGGACACTCCCAAGTCTCGATCTTTCGCGGGTGATCGACCTCGGCTAGGAAGAGAATGGCACCACACGTGGGGCATCGTCTCTCTGAGACCCTGGATTCATCGAACTTCCCTCGAATCCGGTCCGAGTAGCCAGTCGAATCGCGGAAGACACGTGAACAACCACTCCGCTGGCAGGCATGATACGAGCGAATTTCCTCGGAATCTTCCTCCAGCATCACTCTCTGCATGGCGGTGTGGTGCAAGTCGCAGAGTGGAGAAAATTGTTTTCTGGAGGTCATGACTGATGATCCATCTCGCATCAGGCGTGAAGCGGAACGACGGAAATTGCAAAGAACCCGAAGGCGCCGAACCCGCCTCGTTTCACTGGGATCCGCTAGTGACTTGCGGCCCCATATTCGCGCTCCAGATCAGGACGAAGTGATCGCGGGAGCTCATTTTCAAGAAACTCAACGCCCGAAGCCGCCAATTCACGAGCGGTCTTCTCCAGGGGAGCTCTCTTGGCCAGAAGTTTGTTTGCAGCCTCTTCCCGCTCTTCGGGAGTGGCGAACTCCCCGTACTTGTCGAGGTAGGCAATCTTTCGATCGTACAGCGCGATCTCCTGATGAAGATCACGCAGGAAGTATTTGTTACGCGCGGAAGCAGGCTTTTTCATGGTTCTCCTGTGGGCAGAGAGAAACGAAGGGCGGCACGGTTAGCCGCCCTCTTCGAATACCTGTTTGGTTTAGGCGATCTGTACGTTTTCGGCCTGGAGGCCTTTAGGGCCTTTAACGACATTGAATGTCACGGCCTGGCCTTCTTGGAGGCTCTTGAAGCCGGCACCCTGAATTGCCGAGAAATGCACGAAGACATCGTCGCCGTTCGGCCGGCTAAGAAAGCCGAATCCCTTGGCGTCATTAAACCACTTTACTGTTCCTTGTTCCATTGACTTGTTCCTTCAAAAAATGATGTACCGCCGAACACAATTTGGAATTGGTTGCGAGTAGCGGAATCGCGGAACAAGCAAAAAAGACCAGATCGGATTCTTCGACCTCTTTTATTATACAACCTCGGCAGTGATCATGCGGCGATTCTCAACGTGCGCCGGGTAATAGAACCAACCGAAGCTGAAAGTTCCAGATCGCAGACATGGATATATTCCGCAATGTCGAGATCCTCTTCATCGTGCCCCTGATCGACGGTGATGAAGCACCTGAGGCAAACAGAATCCAGGGTGCCGTCAGCATTCCTGTGGTGCGTAAATTTCGTCGCGTCCGATAGATACATAAATATGTCCTTCTTCTCGGACGGGTTATAGTCCCGAGTCACTAAGGTGTAGTTCCTCTTCCCTCGAGGAGCAAACGGCGTTCCCGACGGCAGAGCATGTTCGCCCGGGCGAGGTGCCAAAACTAGGCGGCTGGAGCGATGACAAGAGTATCCATCGTGGGAGGTGGGTCGATTTCGGGCAGTTTATGCACGAATGGTCGACCATTTGCCACTTCACTGAAGATGTTATTGATCGTGTCTTCAGTTCGGGTCGCAGCTACGTGCAGTTTGCGGACCGCTCGCATGGCGGTACATGCCAGGAGAAAGCGATTCTCGATTTGAAGTCCCGCAGCATAAACGAGTTCTGAACGCATGTTGCCTCACTTGCCAGTGATGGAGCGTTTGCTACCGAAGTCAGGCTCGAGGCTTTGCACCAGGCAACCCGTCTTACGGGATTGAAGGCCCGCAACTGCGAACCTGGGTGCAGAGGTTTACGAGAATAACCAAGTCCAGTGTTCAGTCTGATTCCCTGATACGAGCATACGCCCTGATTGGTCCTTCTCCTAATCCGTTGGTCGGTGTGGGAATGGAGCAACTCAGACCGGAGAAAAGGGCGGCCCAAAAACCGCAACTGCCAACCCGCCCTCAAAGAAGGAACGGGTCCTGTTGTTGTTGGGGTTAAGGCAAGTACCGCGGTGGCAGCTTCCGGCTCGGCCCCGAAACGCTGTTCCGTGTCGAAGACAGGGTGGTGATCCGAAGATTTGGCAGAAGCCGCCCTGCTGAATCAAAATCGATGTCAATCTGTTTCCGCCGTCCCTGCGACGTACGCAGCGGACCAACCGATCAGACAAACTAAGAGTTCGGTGCAAAGTGCATCGAATGCCAAGGAACCCATGCCTGATACTGCGAAGGACTCGGTCCCGAAAGGGATTTGCCCAACCGGCCTGCAAGGGCTCGACGGCGTGATCGGCGGCGGACTGCCGTGCAATTGCTTCTACCTTGTCCAGGGCGACCCCGGTTCCGGGAAGACGACCCTCGCGCTTCAGTTCTTGTTCGAAGGACGTCGCCGCGGCGAGACCGTTCTTTACATCACGCTTTCAGAAACCTAAGACGAGCTGGAGAGGGTCGCTTCGTCCCA
>JASLEQ010000013.1 GCA_030151135.1 Candidatus Sulfotelmatobacter sp.
ACTGGCACGAGTGATTGCGCAGGGAGCGCGCATGCGCGACGAATCGCGCGGAGCGCACTACAAGCCAGACTTCCCCGACCGCGACGACAAGAACTGGATGAAGACCACAAAGGCGTATTTCGCGCCGGACGCGGATGAGCCGCGGTTCGAATTCGAGCCGGTGGATGCGGGGCTGATTCCACCCCGGCCGAGGAAATATTAGAGAGTGTTTTGTGGTGGATGAAGATGTGCATCGGCTGATTTACACGGCGATTCAGGACAAGCATCTTTTGCGATTTGAATACAAGGGCAAAGAACGAATCGTCGAACCGCATGATTTCGGTGTTCAGAAAGGTGCGGTCCGATTACTTACCTGGCAGGTTGGCGGTAAAAGCAGCAGTCGCTTTCCAGGATGGCGCTGGTTTGATGTTGCGGACATCCGAGACTGCAAGGTGCTCGATCAACAATTTGCAGGAAATCGAGACCTGAGCAACGCACATCATCGGTGGGATGAGATCTTTATACGCGTAAGCCCGCCTGATGATTCGGCGGCTTAGCACTGGGAAGGGCACGAGTTTCACTCGTGCCAAGTTGAGAGTTCTTTGAAATTTCGGCTTTAGCCGGCGAGGGCCACGGATCCAGTCTGAATCCGGGGAACGCGGAGCAATACCGATACTCACTCGGATGGTTTACGAGTCTTCGTTCGACGGGGTTGCGATGGATGTAATTTCGATGGGTCTCGTAATCCTGAGGATCACGGATTCGATGATCGGTGAATCCGCGTTGCCAGATTTCACGCGTGCGGCCGATAAGGCTCCCGAGGGCGTAGGAGTATCCGCCCTTGATGAGTTGAGTGGCATGTTCGAGCGTTACGTCCTCTGCTGGCGTCAAAAGGATGTGGAGGTGCTCCGGCATTACAACGAAGGCGTGAATTTGAAATCGTCCTTCGCGCCGATAGCGATAAATTGTTTGCAGGAAGAGTCTGACATAGTTTTCTACGACGAAGAGTTTTCTGCGGTGCCAGGTCGAAAAGGTAATGAAGTAAGTTCCGGGAGGAGAGGTGAGTCGGCCAGGCTTCAAGAGCGAACCTCAGCGGCTAAAGCCGCAATCTTTGTTTACCCTAAATCGGCACGAGTGGAACTCGTGCCCTTCCCGGTAAATTTTGTCAAATTCTTTCTCGTTTTGGGAAAGTGGCAATGCTAGCGCGCAAGGCGATGAATTTGTTGATAGGCGCAGGGGATGTTTTTTCAGGTGGTTGAGTGAAATCCTGCAGTGGTTCAAAGCAAGCTCAGAGATAAGGTTATTCGCAAATGGCTGATAAAACTGTCATCATCAAAATCAAGCGTCAGGCGACTCCTACTTCGAAGCCGCACTGGGAGGAGTTCTCCGTACCTTACCGGCCGAACATGAACGTGATTTCGGCGCTGATGGACATTGCGGCCGATCCCGTCACGCGCGACGGCAAGGCGACCACGCCCATCACCTACGACTCGAATTGTCTGGAAGAAGTTTGCGGGTCGTGCGCCATGCTGATCAACGGCAAGGCCCGGATGGCGTGTTCGGCGCTGGTCGATCACCTGGAGCAACCGATCCGGCTCGAGCCGTTCTCAAAGTTTCCCGTTGTCCGTGACCTCGCTACCGACCGCAGCGTGATCTTCGAAAATCTGAAAACGGTCAAGGCATGGGTCCCGATTGATGGCACCTACGATCTGGGTTCCGGCCCGCGCATGACGGCCGAAGACCAGGAAGCCGCCTATCCGCTGTCCCGCTGCATTTCCTGTTGCTGCTGCATGGAGGCCTGCCCGCAGTTCAATGAAGGCACAGGGTTCGTGGGGGCCGCGACCATCTCCCAGGTTCGCTTATTCAATACGCATCCCACCGGGAAGGCCCTGAAACGCGAGCGCCTGGCTGCGCTGATGGGCGATGGGGGAATCCAGGAATGCGGCTACGCGCAGAACTGCGTCGAGGTGTGTCCGAAGGACATTCCACTGACCAAGTCGATCTCCGAAGTCGGCGGCCAGGTGATGAAGCAGGCACTGGGTGACCTTTTGCGGCGCTAAAATTTGTCATTTGTCATCCAACCGGGCAGACGGGGGCGTCATCTCAATCGCGCCAAATGGCTGCCAGCGTGGCACATCGAGCGGTCCGCAGCGCTGTGGTGAACGGCCATTTACTTGCCGATATAACGCATGAGGGTTCGCCTTGGCGGCCCGGTAACCAAGCTTATGGGTACGGTCGTAACGGCCCGGAGGCAGTCTTCCGTTGGGCCGCTTGACAGCATCTTTTAGAATAGCCGCTACCCGCGCAGAGAAATGTGCGTGGGATACCGATCCCGACTTTGCAGGAAACGATTGGTGAGACGAACGGTCCGAACTCAATTTGCGATGGTGATGCTCCTGGCGCTGATTTGCGGCGGGATGTCGAGCCGCGCTTTCGCCGTACGCCGCGCGATTCCGCAGCACTCGCGGCATCATCGTCTGCGCTGGCTCTGGCATCCGATGTTTCGTCCGTCGCATGAATCCTTGCTGCTGCAGAATGCGGAAGTCGACCGACTTAACCTGC
>JASLEQ010000059.1 GCA_030151135.1 Candidatus Sulfotelmatobacter sp.
ACTCCGATCTGCCGCCGCAGCTTCGATGGCTCCTGCGCCGCGTCGAATCCCAAAACAACCGCGCGTCCGCCGGTGGGAATCATCAACGTCGAGAGAATCCGGAAAAGCGTCGTCTTCCCGCTGCCGTTCGGGCCCAGCAAACCAAATAACTCCGCCGGACGCACGTCGAACGACACGCCATTTAGCGCGGTACGGTTCTCATATTTATGAACGATATTTTGAACGGAAATGACGGCTTCGGCGGACGAGCGCTCCGGCCCTACAGCATCGGCAAACGCGGCAACTTTCGTGACCAATGAAGAACCCCAGGGAGACTAATCACTAGTTTACGACATTTGGTGCGAAAGTAAGCCCTTTCAGCAAATTCCATTTGAGGGGACGCAAGGCACGGAGAAAATATGCAAATTGATTTTCCTCTGTGTCTCGGTGACCCAGGTGGTGAAGTTGATTCTATGCTATCGAAGGATCGCGCTGCGCCTGCGGCAGCCGTTCTTCAAACGCCACCGGCACGTGCCGCCAAGTCTGGATTGCCAGCACGACCGTAGTCGCGAGCAGAAGTGCCCCAACCGCGACATGGGCCACCGTAGAAACGACCATCGGCAGTTCCGGTTGCACGGCATCATGTCCCCACGCGACCCGTGTCAGGAAGGCGGCGAACCCCAGACAGAGTTGCGTGATGACCAGCGAGAGCATCGTGATCGCCGGTCGCCGAACGGCTTCCACGTTCGGGTACGCCGTCAGCGCCCGGATCGCAGTCCAAGCGAGCACAAACGAAACTACAACTGCGTGCGCCACATGCGGCCACCAGCTCAGCCCATGATGACGGAACATCGCCCCAAGAATGAGCTGGACATACAAGACAAAGATGGAAAGCAGCGTCAGCGTGAACAGGCTCGGCCGCCGTTGATCAAACTCCACGCGTGGCTGTTCTTCGATCCAACTCTGCCCGGTAAATATGGCCATGGCAACCGCCAGGCAGAAGAATGTCTGGGCTAAAGCGGCATGCGCCGAAGAGATTGGAGGGGGTAGAAAAAAGAGTACAGTCAGACCGCCGAGCACACCCTGCGCTATCACGGTGCCGATGGCTCCTAGAGCGAGGTATTTCAACCAGCGCCGTTTTTCCGCCCGCCACATCCAGACCGCAAGAATGATCGTCAGCAGGCCAGCCCCCTGAGCAATCATTCGGTGCGTGTGTTCAAACTTCACGCCACCCACCAGTTTCGGGATCTTATAAAGCGATCCGAACGATGTCGGCCAGTCCGGAACCGACAGGCCCGCGTCATTGCTGGTGACAAGTGCTCCGGCGATGATTAAAAGAAAAGTCCAGCAGGCAAGTACCACTGCAAATCGATGAAGACCGCGATTGTACGTTGTGGCGATGGATTTCAGAGTAGGGCCCCTTGAGTCGGGAAGCGTCCGACCGGGCGTTTCCCCGTATTTCCGAAAGATGAGGCAGGCCGCAGAGCGTGACCGGCTTTATCCAACGCGATATTTTACCAGAGTAAGCGGGAGGGCGAGATGCCCTCCCCGCATCCAGCGAGTTGCCGAGCCAACGGTAACTACATTTCACTCGCTTTGAAGGATTGGTCGACCGTCTTGGTTTCCTTCGGCGCGACGGTTACCTTCTGGTCCTGCTCGCCCAGCTTTTCGTGAACGAACGCGATCGTGTAGTCGCCCGGCGGCAGCCCCTTGATCTCGTACTTTCCGCTCTTGTCGGTCACGGCATAGAACGGGTTCTTCACGACGTTCACGTACATCTTCATCCACGGGTGCTGGTTGCATTTGACCGGTAGCATGATTTCTTCGCGGGCGAAATTCTTCTCCAGCGCCGGCGAGGACGGCGGCTGCGACTCGTTCCACTCGCGATTGTCCTTCGGCGTCGGGTGAATGTTGTGCGTCGTCGGATCGTCGTTCTTGATCTGCACGGTCTGGCCCGTCATCAACCCGAGCACGTGCGGATGGTACTGGCAGCCCTTCTGCTCCAACACAACCGCATCTTTCGGAGTGTCGAAAGCGCGGTTGCCCAGCCCGTCTTTTACGTACACGAACACATTGGCGAGGTCGCCATTGTCGACGACGACCGTCTCAGCCGTATTCGTGCCCTTACAGCCCGGATCCTGGCTCATGTCGATCTTGGCCGCCTTGGGCGCCGTACCGTCGAATTTCACGGTGCCACTGACTGTTGCAACGGTCGACGGATCGATCGGAGTCGCGGCCGGCTGCGCCTGCTGTTCCGCCGCGCTATTATTCGACTGCTCCGTGTTCTCTTTCTTGCTGCATGCCACCGCGGCCAGCAGTGCGCAAAGTGCCAGTACGCTGAAAATGTTTTTTGCCAACAGCCTTCGATTCATTGACGTCGCCCTCTCTGATTTGATGTAAGTTTGAATTTCACGTTGTCATTCCGAACGAGCCGTAGCAAGGCGACTCGAGGAATCCGTTCACTGTCCGGAGATTCTATCGCGAACCTCCGCTCCCCCCATGATGCACCTCGTTCGACGCCTGCTTGCGGTTTCCGGACTGGGGGACAGACGCCGTCTTCGCACGTGGCATCGACGCTGCTACCCTCCGCTGCTCTTCCGGCGTCAACTGGAAGATGTAGTCGGTCAGCAACTTCCGGTGGTCTCCATCATATCCATTGAACGTCGGCGGAGTCGGGCCGGCAAACACCCACTGATCGTTTACTTGCTTGAACAATCCTGAAGGCATTGACGTCCCGGGGCTGACCGCCTGCGGATCGGTGATCCAGCGCTCGACCCAATCCGGTTTAAGCCGCTCTTTCGCCAGCAGGAAATTCGGCGCCGTAGCGATCTTGTCATGGGCCGCATCGCCCGTCGCATGGCACTTCAAGCAAGGCGCAGCGGTACTGGAGAAGAGACTCCTTGCCATGTCGTTCTCTTTCGCCGTCAGCACCGGAACCTGCTCCGGAATGTATGGCAAGGGCTGCTGCGATAAAGCTTCAAAGAAGCGCACCAGCTTTCGCAGTTCATTGTCCGAGAACGAGAACGTCGGCATCCGTACTTTCAAATAAGGCCGCACCCCATTCCGATCTGTATCGCTCATGCTCAGAGCTGGATTCGACAGGAACTTCCGTAGCCACTCGGGATCGACCCGTGCCCCTTCCGTCAGCAATTTCGGAGGTAATTGATCCTGCGCATCCTGATACTGCGGCAGGCCCATCAGGATTGTCTGCTGCCCCGGGATGAATTGGTGGCATGCCATACAGTTGTACTTCTTGACCACCCACCAGCCTTCCTGGATATCACGCCGCGTGTCCCCCGGCTTGTACTGATAGCTCGAGGGCAGGGAAGTTTCCTGACTGCCCATAAGGAACGTGGTGAGTTCGAGCACCTGCTCCTTCGTCAGGTGGACGTTGGGCATGCGCAGAGCTTCGGTTTCACCCTTTACCTTTCCCTGGTCGTAAATGTTGGGTTCAGCCAGCTTGTGCTCGAAAAACCCTTTGTGGTTGTACCAGGGCCTTTGTGCCGGGCCATCAGGTAGACGCGCCAAATCTTCCTTGTCTTTGATCGGCTCTGCATCTTTTCCGCCACGCTGTGCTGGCTCAGTGAACAATGCAAAATCGAGCCGCTCAATCGGCTTGCTGCCTTCGAACGTCAGCTCGGTGCCAATGCGTCCTTCGTCTTCCATGCCGGCGATTTCATGACATCCGGAGCACCCGAAGTGACGCACCCACTTCTTGCCTTCTTCCTTCAGCGCTGGATCGTCCATGAACGCAGCATCAGCGTACGAAGACGGCTCCTGCTTCTTCTGCGAAATCAAGTAGGTCGCGATGTCTTCGGCGTCCTCCGGACTCAATCGCAAGCTCGGCATCACAGTCATGTTCTGCACTTGCAGTTCGTGTCCGTCGTTCGGGCACTTGCTGTGCGCGAGGTCCCACTGATAAGGTAAACCCTTCTTCGCGTAGTCCTCAGGTCCAATATCCTTCTTCTCGTACGGGCAATACGGCCGTGTCCGTTCGCGCGCATTGTGAATCCAACGCACCAGGTAATCGTAGTTCGCTTTCTCTCCGACCCGGGTGAGGTTCGCAGCGAACGTTCCGCCATGCATCTGATCGCCTTCGCCGATCGAATGACACGCAAGGCATCCGCGCGACTCGAACAATTCCTTGCCATGAGCGGCGTTTCCTGGCTTGTGCTTGGGAAGCGGATCTGTCAGCGCCGACTGCCAGATAAAGGCCGAGATCGCCTGAATCTGATGATCGGTTAGGCGGAAATTCGGCATCTTTGTGGTCGGACGGAAATCGGTCGGCTTCTTCAACCACACGGGAATCCAATTCTTGTTCAGCTTCAGCCGGACATCTTTGAGGTTCGGCCCGATCTTCTTCATGTCCTGCATCAGGCTGTGAGACTGAAAATCCAGCTGCTGCAACCGGCCGTCCAGCTTGCTGTTTGCCACGCGTAGATCCACAGCTTGCAAGTTCAGTTTGTTGGCTTCTTCGTTCGACGAAGCAGCATCAGCCTGCTTCATCAGGTACGCAGTCTGCTTGAGATTGTCCTTTTTTTGGGTCTCAATCTGCTTGATTTGCTGGCTGACCGAATTCAGGTCTTCCGGCTCTTTGTCATATCCCTCGTAGCGATGGCAGCCATTACAGCCGCGTTGCCGGAACAGATCCTTGCCTGCATTGATCGTCGCAAATTGCACATCGCCGCTAACTAGCACCATGTCGGAGGCGTGGCACGTCTGGCATCCCGCTTGCGCATTTTCCCTCGGAAACAGCGGCCACAACCAGTGCTCATAATTTCCGTGTGCTTTCTCCACGCTAGTGGTCGCGCGTCCATTGCCCTGATGGCAGGGCGAGCATCCGAACCTGTCGGGATCGTGTATCTTCAGCAACTCGGGGTCGGTATGGCTGACGAATGCCTGCGCATACTCATCTGGCTTTCTTTCACCTTTGGGAGTCATCGCGGCGGGCGTGATCTTCACCGGTTCGCGTGTTCCCATGTGGCATGACTCGCAGCGGTCGACAATGTTGGCTTCCGCCACGTTGATCTGAACGATTGTCGGATCCCAATCGTCCGTCTTCTTCTTCAATCCGTCGATCTGCGCCGGTGTCAAGTCGACCATGTGATCGCTGACGTAGCCGTCCATCTTCGCCTTGGCAGCGGTGACTGGCTTTAGAACATCGCCGAGTTCGAGGCTAAGCTTAGTTCGCTCGTCGCGGATCTCGTTGTAAGTTTTTTCCAGTTCCTCAAAGTTGAATTTCTTCTTGGATCCATCCGGGAATTCGACGGTGGCCTGCTCGGCTTTGTATTTATCGATTTCCTTCTGCTTGCTGGCCTTCGATGAAGCGCTGTCGCTGGTTTCAAGTTCGTACGTCAGCGCATTGACGTAGGCGCGCCGGTCGGTGAACACGCTCTGCACAGCAAGAAGCCGTGCGCTCGCGTCGTCGAGTTTCTTGCGAACTTCTTCCGCCTGTGTCTTTGAATCTTCGTACGCCTTCTGATAGTTCTGCTTCAGGGCAGCGTAGTCGGAGCTTTGTTCCACATCTTTTTGCGAGGTAGCGGAAGTGGAGCGGGCCGTATTCAGGAATGCGGAATAACGGTCCTTAAACGTCTCCTGAAATGCCTTCCAAGGGCGCTGTCCCCAAGCCTCGTCCCACAAGGCCCAGAACAGCGTAATCATCAGGAGGATCGTCGCGATCACATAATGCGCCGCATACGACTTGCTCGTGATCGGATCTTGCTCGGGATTCGGTTTCTCGGGCACCATTGCCTCCCGGAAGCTATTTAGTCGTTTGTTGCTAGCGAAATCGTGCGTCGGTTACGGCGGACGTCAGCGGCCAACCACCGGCGGCAGACGTCCTTCAAATGTTGAACCACGGCGTAATCCACACGTACTTGATGTGCCACAGCAGGCGCAGAGCCATCTTTACCGGCAGCGCGATCATGGTGAGCCAAAGAAATGCCATCAGCGAAAACTGAAGCAGGCTCATCCGTTTGAAATCCTTCGGCATCTTGCGGCGGAACAGTGAGTACACCGCCCCGCCCCCCACCACATAAAATCCACCCACAACGATTGCGCCAAAAATGCCTTTGCCCAGGTTCGACGTGATGCCGAAGATATCGGGCAAGTCCCGGTTCACCTCGTAAATCAACCGGTTGTGGTCCCAGGTTTGCCCCGGCCAGAACCATTGCCATCCGGGCCCGCGAATGAACGTTCCAATGATGATCATCGCGACCCACAGAATGATGAAGCCGAACAAAAAGGTCGAGATCGAAAACTTGCGCTGCTTCCACGTGTAATAACCGCTTCCCAGCGGGTTCGTATCGATATAAGGAATCACCATCAACCCGATGATGATCATGGTAGGCATCACCACGCCGGCGATCCATGGATCGAAATAGACGAGCATCTCCTGCAGGCCGAGGAAGTACCACGGAGCCTTCGCCGGATTCATCGTGAGATTGGGATTGGCCGGTTCTTCGAGCGGCGCGTTCAGCGTGATCGACCAGACCATTAGGATGATGGTGATGATGATGGCAGCCAGGAATTCGATGCGCAGCAAAAATGGCCAGACGTGCACTTCCTTGGCCCACCCTGGCTTGAACGGCCAGGTTTTGCGATGATGCGTCTTGGCCATCGCCGGATCGGCTTCCAGTTCCGCAATCAACACATCGTTGGCGTGCGCCTGCTTCCATGCCAGGTAGATATAGAAGGCCAGCAGCGGGATCAATCCCACGATTGGAACGTTGTCAGGCGCCGAACAGATTTCCCAAAGTTGTCGCCAATCCATAAGGTCTCCACGAACCATGCGGGGAAGGCCACCATCGGCCGTCCGGTCGAGCGGCGCTCGACATGCACTCTAACCAAAAGCAAAATCTTGTCGAACTCTGCTTCACTGGACAGCCGAATGCGTCTGCCCCTACAAGACCCGCCTCATTCTCCTGCCGCTTTCGGCCCTCGCCGCGGCTTATCTGCTTCTTCGGTGAGCATCACTGGAGCCGGCCCCGAGATTCCGCCGTCTTTCCGCACGCGCCAAAAGTGCACGATCATCAGTACCGACGCCACAATGGGAATCCCAATGCAGTGCCAGATGTACGACCGCAGCAACGCATTCGCGTCGACAATCGACCCCCCGAGCAATCCGAATCGCACGTCGTTGTAAGGCGTCATGCCGAGCATCGAGCCGAATGGACCTTCGTGCCCGAGCAGTGGCGTCGCACGCGCCATGTTCGTGCCCACGGTGACGGCCCAGAATCCGAGTTGATCGTCCGGCAGCAGATATCCGGTAAAAGACAGCAGCAGCGTGAATACCAGCAACAGCACACCGACGTTCCAATTAAATTCCCGCGGCTTTTTGTATGAACCCGTCAAGAACACACGGAACATGTGCAGCCACACGCCTATGACCATCAGGTGGGCGGCCCATCGATGCATATTGCGCAGAATTTTTCCGAACGGCACATCATGCTCGAGATAGAGCACGTCACGAAACGCCTGCACCTTCGTCGGGTGGTAATAAAACATCAGCAGGACGCCCGTGTAGGTCAGGATGATGAACAGATAAAACGTGATACCACCCATGCCCCACGTGTAGCTGTAGCGCACGGCATCGCGATTGATTTTGGCCGGATGCAGATGCAGAAATACATTCGACAGCACGCCCAGCGCTCGGTTGCGCGGCGTGTCGTCATGCTTATGGCGGAAGATCGATGTATAGACCTGGGTCTTTGTCGGATCTTTCAGCCCATCGATCTGCTCTTTGGCTTTGGCAGGAATCTCGGTCTTAAGAGCCGCGATGTCCTCTTTAACATTGGTCGTAACTTTCTCGAGGATGCCAACTCTTCCGCCATTCTTCCCATTGCCGCCGGTTGGACCGCTACCACCGTTGCCGCCACTCGGATTGTTTGTTTCAGCCATATCCGTCCAGAAAACAAATTGAGTGATTTCGCGATTGAGTCATTGGGTGATTGATCGCGCAATCGCCCGATCACTCAATCACTAATTCCCCTAAACTCCCGTCAAAAACGCTCCGGGATCGTTGAACTTGCTGGGCTGTCCCTTCGGCCACGAATAAAGCTTCGACGTATCCACCAGCACCTGTCCGTCCGGCGCGAGTTCGATGTGCGCGCGATCCATGGGTCGGGGTGCCGGTCCTTCGAAGTTGATCCCTTCGCTGTCGTAGCCACTGCCGTGACACGGACACTTGAATTTGTTTTCGCTTGGCTTCCAGTCAGGAGTGCAGCCCAGATGCGTGCAGCGGGCGTAAATGACGAAAAGCCGGTCAGGAGTGCGATCTACCCAGATGCGGTATTTCTGTTGGAACTTGGTGTCTACGCCGAGGGCAAACTCCGAGGGATATCCGATTTTAAAAACGGAATTCGGTTCAAAAAGAGTGCGAGGGAGAAAAAATCGGAAAAATGCGAGGAACCACGCCGTCAGAAATCCCGTGACCATCGTCCAGACAAACCGGCGCCGCTTGCGATCAATCTCCGTGGAGGGAGCAGTCCCAGCGATACCTCCGGCCGCTGCCGCTTTCGAGGTGCCTACTGCCGGCGTGCCCACATACTTCGTGGCATCGACGGCAGGCTTGGCCGGCGTCTTGGCCGCTTCCGGATTCGGATTGACCTTGTCGGTCTCCAACTCCGCCATGAATCCTCCTCTGCCTGTTTGTCTGACTCGGGCCCTTAATCTAAACCGGCGGCCGCCGCGTACTGTGGCTCCGCCACCTTCCTCCCATGAATGCGAATCGGTATAGGTAACGCAACAGCCTGCGCCAGGGCTTGGCAAACGATCTGCGCCAGCGCGGTTATAAATTTAGGGGAATCATTAAGACCAGAACTCATTTCGAATTGTGTAAAACCAAGATGCCCGGCAAGATGGCGAGCCTCATGATCGATCTCGCCCAGGGTCTCGACGTGATCGGAAACAAACGCGATCGGTACAACACAAACCTCATGAACCTTCTCCGCCGCGAGCTGCCGTAACGTTGTGTGCAGGGAAGGCTGCAACCATCGGCTGGCGCCCACTTTGCTCTGATAGCAAAGGCGATGAGAGTTGGCCCATCCGCCGCGCCGCATCAACAGGCGAACCGTCTCTTCAATCTGACGCGGATAAGGATCGCCCTTCTCGACTACAGACATTGGGATGCTGTGCGCGCTGAAAACGATTTCCGGACGGCGCGAATCACAAAAGCGTGCAAGTGCCTGGTCGATTCTCTCGGCGAGTGCATCGAGATAAGCCGTATTCCGATAGAAGTTCTCGACGCGATGCACCGGGACGTCTTCGCAGAACTGACGATTCCACTCGTTCAGGCTCGATCCGGTTGTCGTCAAAGAATATTGCGGATACATCGGCAGCAGTACAAGCTCATCGCACTGCGCGGCTTGCAACTGCTCGATCGCCTCACGCGTAAACGGATGCCAGTAGCGCATCGCCACGAAGCAGTGCGCATCGATACCTTCGTCTTGCAATTCCTGCTCAAGCGCCTTCGCTTGCCGTTCCGTGTGCCGCCGAATCGGCGAGCCTCCGCCGATCGTCGCGTAGTGATGCTGCACTTTGCGGGCGCGCGTGGTGGAGATCAGCTTGGCGAGGGGCTTCCGTCCAATTCGCGCAAAAGGGAAGTCGATGATATCGGGATCGCAAAACAGGTTGTACAGAAAGGGCTCAATCGCTTCCAGCGTGTCCGGCCCACCTAGCTGAAAGAGAACTATCCCCACACGCCGGTTTGTCCGCGTCATCTTACCCCAGAACCCCTTCCCACGAACCCCACAGAACGCACGAAATTTACTCCCAAACAAGCGTGCGAGTCAATGATTCAATTGCAAAAGTTTTGATCAACAAGAAGCGCGATTGCCAATTGCGAAGCTTACATGCAACCTTAGGGTATGCCCGAGCTTCCCGATATCACGGCATACCTCACCGCGCTCGAAACGCGAATCGTAGGCCAGACGCTCGAAAAAGTGAGGCTCTCGAGCCCGTTCCTGTTGCGCACCGTTGAGCCGCCACTGAGTTCATTCGAGGGGCGCACTGTTATGAAAGTCCGCCGGATCGGGAAGCGGATTGCCATCGGAGTAGATGGCGATCTCTGGCTCGTCTTGCACCTGATGATCGCCGGACGCCTTCACTGGAAGCCAGCCGGAGCAAAGCTCGGAGGCCGTCAGAACTTGGCTGCCTTCGATTTTCTCAACGGCACGCTGGTTCTCACCGAAGCTGGCAGTAAACGCCGCGCCGCGCTCCACTTGATCAAAGGCGAAGATAACCTATCTTCGCTCGACGCCGGGGGTATCGATGTGTTCGAAACGGATTTGGAGACGTTTCGGAAAACGCTCACGGCCGAGAATCATACGTTGAAGCGCGCATTTACTGATCCGCGCCTTCTCAGCGGAATCGGGAATGCCTACTCCGACGAAATCCTGCACGCGGCGCAACTCTCACCCATCGCACAGACCAGCAAGCTGACTCCCGACCAGTGGGCCAGGTTGTTCAATGCGACGCGCAGCACTCTTCGCCTGTGGATCGACCGCCTGGTAGCCGAAGCGAATCAAGGGTTCCCCGAGAAGGTGACTGCATTTCGGAAAGACATGGCGGTTCATGGGCGTTACGGGCTCCCGTGTCCCCGTTGCGGCGACAAGGTGCTCCGAATCCGTTATGCAGATAAAGAAACCAACTACTGCGCCCGCTGCCAAACGGAAGGTAAAGTCCTTGCGGATCGTAGCCTGTCGCGTCTATTAGGCTCGGACTGGCCCCGCACGCTGGAGGAATTGGAAGCCCTAAAACGCCGATGAACGCGGCGATCCAACATGCCGCGTTCACAAGGCTAATTCCGATTGAAGCGGTGCCAGCTTCTTTTACGGAATCTGCAGGAACGTTTTCTCGTCGACCATGATGTTCCGCTCCTCGCCATGGAAGACGTACAGAACACGCAGGAATTTATGCATACCGGGCATAGGATCGACGCCCAGCGAAGCATTGTCCACGCGCATCGATATGTGGCCTTCGTTTACATAGCTGCGAACTGCGTCGGTCACATTCACAAATTGCCCATCGGCTCCGTAGTAGGCACGCAAAATTCTCAAACCATGCTCCCGATGTTCGAAATCATCGTCGCGGCGGTCCCCTCGGTCACCTTGCGCGTGATCGTCGTGTCTTTCTCGATCGGCCCACCGATTCGGAGGATCAAGTTCCAGAGAACAATTGCTGCGCTCCGGATACTTGTATTCTTCGACCT
>JASLEQ010000113.1 GCA_030151135.1 Candidatus Sulfotelmatobacter sp.
TACCCAGTCAAGCGCACGTTTCGTGAGCGGTCCGCCAATGCGGACTGGCTTTATCGAATCACCCATGGGATCACCTCGACACGCGTTAGCTCAGCAGCTGGCGGTCTGGAACATTGGATCGGAAATACTCAAACTGGACCTGCAGCTTGCCGTCCTTGATCTGAACATCGAGAACATCCAGCCCTCGAGGAGGAGGCCCTGAGAGGTGCTTCCCATCTGCAGAAAACTGCCCTCCATGGCAGGGGCAGATGAACTTGTCTTGATTCTCGTGCCAGGCCACCGAGCATCCAAGGTGCGGGCAGATCGGCGACAACACCTGCAGCATGCCCTTTTCCGAGCGGCTGATAAATACCGACTGATTGGAGATAACTTCGCGCCAGCCATCGCGCTGCACCAGAGATATCGTCTTGGTTACAGGCTTATCCAGAGCCTGAAACTCCGTAACATCTCCGATCTCGGTCCACTTCTCAGATCTGGAGCTGGCCTGCACCGGATAAAGAATGTAGCGGAACACCGGCATTCCCACGATCGTGGCGATCAGACCGGCACAGGCGCCCATCAGCGATGCAAAAAACGATCTCCGCGTGATCTCCGCAGATTTCTGTGCAAGACAAACGGCGCACTCCTGATTCTGCAGGGGGCAGTTATATTGCTCTTTCATTTGTCACCTCCGGGTCTGCACGGAACCTGTCATTGTGAATCGAAGATTCATTCGAAGTTAGCTGATGATCCCCTAGCGTAGTTCTATCTCCGTTTGTTTACGATCAAAAATCGTGTAAAGCTTTGTAAAGCATTCAGCGCCAACACCGCGCAGCAAGTGCAACGCCTCACTTAGCAAACTCCATCATGGACAGCGCTCCCATGCATTCTGTAAATACTCGTAACGCAAAAACACCTGCCATGTTATAGGTCACTGCTGCGCCTGAAGATTCGCCTCGGGCAGCTTACAACTCTTTACAGATCATTTGATCAGCCGCAAGTAACCCGCGATTGACTCACGGCTATGATCCGGCAGTGAAACACCCCGTAATTCGCTTCTGACCGCTTGGATGGTGAAGCTTCAATCCTGAAGTTACTCCTCCTTGCACACCACAAAGGCGCGTTCTCAAAGGATCCTGGCGTAGACCGCGGTGACACCGCCGCATCGTCCCCATGAGATCCGCATTGAACCTGCTGATGAGGAAGTCGAGAAGCCCTGCCGCACCTGTCACTCGTCGATCGCGAGTTGTTGGAACGATCAGCACAGGCGTGGCTTGCGATGTCGTCGGTATGCGCGGGGAGCATCGTTGATTGTTGATTGCTGGACACAGGAGAGAGAATGAGAATCTCGCGTTATCGTCTAGCGCTGTGCGCACTTGCCTTGGGTCTGGCGGGAGTCGTGCCCGCAAAGGCCGTGGTCGATCGGTCGCTTTCGGGGGATCAGAAATGCACCCTCTGTCATAACGAGGCCAGTGGGCATGTGCTTTCCATCTACCAGACGAAGCATGGTGTCAAAGGCGACCCTCGCACACCCGGCTGCCGGTCCTGCCATGGCGAGAGCGCGCGCCACCTGGAAAATCCAACCGACTCGCCGGACGTGGTCTTCGGAGCGAAATCGAAGCTGAAGTCCTCGGTTGAAGCCAGGAGTGCCGCCTGCCTCTCCTGCCATGAATCCAGTATTCATGCGCGAACATACTGGTCGGGCAGCACGCATGAGAGGCAGGGTGTAACTTGCACCGACTGCCATGAAATGCACAACCCCGAACAGAAGGTGCTCAACAAGCTCACCCAGCCGGAAGTGTGTTTCGGTTGCCATCAGAATGAGCGTGCACAGTTTCACCGCTTCTCAAGACATCCCATTCTCGAAGGCAAAGTCTCCTGTTCTGACTGCCACAACCCGCACGGTTCCACGGGGCCGCGGTTGATGGTGAAGAACACCATCACTGAGACCTGCTACACCTGCCATTCGGAAAAGCGCGGTCCATTTTTGTGGGAGCATGCCCCCGTCGTTGAGGATTGCACCAACTGCCACTCGCCGCACGGTTCCAACATAACGCCGTTGTTAAAGACGCGCGCACCCATGCTCTGCCAGGAGTGCCATACAAGCGATCACGCTAAGGGACTCTACAGCGCTGCTAACCTGCCGGGCGGCCCGTTCGTCACCGGCGACGGAACCATCCCGCTGGGAGCCCAGAGCCCGACGGATCAGGCCAACGGACGCGCTTGTCTGCAATGCCATTCCCAAATCCACGGCTCGAACCATCCCGGCGGAGCCAAGTTCAACCGCTAACCGAATTGAATCGGAGAGACGCAATCATGAAATCAAGAAATGCATGCGGCTTCGGCGCCGGTTCGATGAGGGTCCTCGGCGGCGCATCGATTGCAGCCTGCTTGCTCGTGGCTCTATCCACGTTCGCGGCTGCGCAAACCATTCCCCAGAACACCACTGGACGAAACCCCGGAACCCAAGTGCCCCCGGGCATGTACATTCCCGACGAGGCCACGGCTGCCGAACAGACCGCGCTGCATAAGCGGAGTCAGATCGGCGTCGCCGGCGTCAACTCCCCCTCGTTCAAGTTCGGCGAGTACAACGGGCTGAATAAGTTCCATGTTTTTGCCATCGGCAACTTCGATTACCGCGGCGGCGCGCCGTACGACAGTATGGACACATGGAGATGGCGCTTCCAGGGTTCGGGTCTGGGACTCGAAACCCGAAACGGAATCCAGA
>JASLEQ010000114.1 GCA_030151135.1 Candidatus Sulfotelmatobacter sp.
CTTGAGTGCTCCTCACCATCGAAAAAATGATTTATGGCGGCGATGGCATCGCCCGCCTTCCCGCTGATGAACGTGGCCGCGGCAAAGCCGCTTTCCTTCCTTTTGTTCTTGCTGGCGAAACAGTTGAAGCGACGATCGTTGAACAGAAACCGGGATTTGTCCGCGCGAGTCCGGATTCGATTGTCCAGGCATCGAGGCACCGGGTCGAGCCCGGGTGCCCGTACTTCGCCTCATGTGGCGGCTGCCATTACCAGCACGCGGCATACGAGCATCAACTGGAGATCAAGAAAGATATTCTGAAGGAAACGCTGCGGCGCACCGCGAAAGTGGAGTTGCCAGTCGAAATCGAAGTGCATCCATCGCCCCCGTGGAATTTTCGAAATCGCTCCCGCCTCCAGGTAGAAACCACGCCGGATTTCAAGGCAGGTTATTTCAAAATGGGGACGCACGAACTACTCGCGGTAGAACAATGCCCCATCAGTTCACCTTTAATCAATCGCGGGATCGCAATTCTGTGGCAAAGCGGTCGTGCGGGGAAGGTGCCGAATGGCGTTCGCGAAGTCGAATTGGTGGTGAACGCTGAAGATCGCGAAATGATGATCGAGGTCTCGATGTCAGCGGAGGCACGGCGCGCTGCGGTTCGAACATGGGCTGAAGAGTTGCGCGCCTCTATGACAGAAATCAGCGGAATTATAGTTTTTCGCGATGCCACGAATGGTAAAAGCCGCACACAAGAGAAACTTCTTACCTCTGGAATGGATTACATCACGTACAGAACTCAGCGAGCCTCCTATCGGGTAAGCGGCGGTTCATTCTTCCAAACGAACCGTTATCTGACGGATGAACTGGTGAAAATCGTTACGCGAAACCAGGGCGGCGACTCCGCACTGGATCTTTACGCTGGCGTAGGGCTTTTTTCCACAGCACTGGCTTGTGACATTCGTCACATCGTTTCTGTCGAGTCGTCACAGACATCCACAGCCGACCTTGCCTACAATTTGCCTTCGAACGGGAAAGCTGTACAGGCCACGACCGAACAGTATTTGTCCGGCCTGAACAATTCGGGACGGTCCGGGAAAGGCACAGTATTACCTCATACTTTTCATAAGCCGGACCTGGCGGTGGTGGACCCGCCCCGAAGTGGCCTGGGAGAACGCGTGGCGCAGATGCTCGCGACCTTGGGTGCGCCACGCGTGGTTTATGTTTCTTGCGATCCGGTAACGCTGGCTCGTGACCTTGTCATCTTGCTGGGATCGGGCTACCACATCGAGCAGATGCATCTGGTCGATCTCTTCCCTCAGACGTTCCATCTGGAGAGCGTCGTGCATCTCGCGCGCTGAGTAGACCGACGCAGCAAACGATTTACCCGTCGAGAACTTCCCATGATTTCTCCACCGACATCGACAGGACCGGCAGCGTTTGTATTCAGGCCTGCGCGTCTGCCGATGCTATGGGCGTCCGTGATTTACAGTCTTGGAATTCTCGCGGGTAGGTATGCGTGGCGTCCGAATTCGTGGTGGGTGATTGCTGCCGTGGTATTCGGCGCGGCCGCCGCTTACTTTTGCCGTCACCGAACAAATCTCGCGGTGGCTTTGGGTTTTGCGATTTTCTTTTTCGCGGGCGCCCTCGACATTCAACTGCGAGGCACGGGAACGGGGCTAGACAATAGCATCCTTCGATTCGCTGATCGGCAAGATGTCACACTCACGGCGCATGTCATTCGCGACGGTCGCATACGAGAAAGCGAAGCCGGAGACAAAGAAACAATCCAAACCGTCGACCTCGAAGCAGAAGAGATACAGACTCCTGAGAGCGAAAACTTCACGCTTCACTCTGGAGTGCGATTGACGATTTATGGGAGGAAGAGCTTCTATGCTCCCGCACTTCGCTACGGGGAGCGCATCAGGGTCCTCGCCCGGCTCAGGCCTCCAAGGAATTTTCGAAACCCGGGAGCATTCGATTACCGAGACTATCTCGCCGACCGTGGTATTGCGGCGCTCGGTTCAGCGAAGATCGACGATCTCGAAGAAGTCCCCGGCTTTGCAGGGAACCGGATAGAACTCATGCGCAATCGGGTACATCGGAGCGTGCTTGCGAAGGTGAGTGAGATCTGGCCGGTGCGACAGGCCGCCCTGATCGATGCCATGATCATCGGCGATGAAGCCTTCATCGATCGCGACACTCGCGTCGATTTCCAAAGATCGGGGACCTATCACGTCCTGGTTGTTTCCGGCATGAACGTCAGTATCCTCGCATTTGTGATCTTTTGGAGCATTCGCAGGCTCCGAATTGGCGAGTTTCCGACAACGCTGGTAACGATCGGGGGCTGCGTGGCTTATGCCTTCATCACCGAAGTCGGTGCTCCAGTCTGGCGAGCAACGCTTATGTGCGCTGTATATCTCTTGACCCGACTTCTGTACCGCGATCGCGCGATGCTAAATGCACTCGGGACAGCGGCGCTGACTCTGCTGGGCTACGATCCACGTCAGCTCTTCACGGCCAGCTTTCAGATGACGTTCGTGTGCGTTCTGATTGTGGCTGGAATTGGGATTCCCTTTCTTGAACGAACGTCGCAGCTCTATACGATGGCACTTACGAACTGGCAGTCAAAAGATTACGCGACACAGCTCCCGCCGAAGGTGGGGCAGTTCCGGCTCGATCTCCAGCTGATCGGATCACGCGTGGGTCTTTTCCTTGGGAAGTCCGCGGGAGAGCAAATGATAAGAGGCACAGTTCGGATTGTGCTGGCGGGGACAGAACTTGTATTCGTGTCGGGCGTCATGCAGATCGGTCTCGCGCTCCCAATGGCCTACTATTTTCATCGAGCGACGACCGTTGGATTGCCAGCCAACCTCGTGGTAGTTCCGGTGATGGAGCTCATGATGCCCGCGGCAATTTCGGCGCTGGCTCTCGGATATTTCGCGCCATGGGCTGCAAAAATTCCGGCATTCCTGACTACGGGTACACTAGCCGTCATCACCGGGACCGTGCATGGATTAGACGGTTTGCGGGTAGCCGATCTGCGCGTGCCGATGCCCTCTATTTTGCTGATCATTTTCGCGGCTACAGCCCTAGTCCTCGCGCTCGGGACCGCTCGCAAGCGAATGGCTTTCGCCATTTCAGGACTAGCAGCACTGCTCGTTACTTCGATAGCTCTGGCGTTCTGGCATCCACGTCTCCAGGTCCGCAGAGACGCTCTCGAGGTGACTTCCATGGATGTCGGCGAGGGCGACGCTACGCTGCTGGTGACTCCGGAAGGGCGGACGTTGCTGATCGATGCCGGAGGGCCCATTGGTCCGGGCGGCTCACAACTGGATTTTGGAGAAGATGTGGTGTCTCCGGCATTGTGGTCACGCGGCATCTCACAGCTCGATGCGGTTGCGATTACGCATGGGCATAGCGATCATATTGGTGGCATGAGCGCCGTCCTTAAGAACTTCCGTCCCACACAACTCTGGGTCGGATTGCTGCCCCCGAGCGCCGCCCTCGACGACGTGATCCACACGGCGAATAAGCTCGGGATTCACGTGGTCCGTCACTGGGAAGGAGACGAATTCGACTTTGGCGGGGCACATGTGAGCGTCCTTTTCCCTCCACCGGACTGGCCGACGGCTGATAAGCCGCGTAATAACGATTCGATGGTTTTGCGCGTCGCATATGGCGATTCGTCGGTGCTGATGGAAGGGGATGCTGAAAAACAGGTGGAGCGCCGGATCGCCGCTTTGCATCATCCAGCGGCAACCCTGCTAAAGGTGGGCCATCACGGCAGCGCGAATGCGACCACGCAGGAGCTCATCGACTCGACCAAGCCGATGTTTGCAATCATATCCGTCGGCGCGCAGAACTCTTTTGGGCTACCCCGAAGAGAAACTCTGGAGACGCTTTTCGCCGCCGACACGCGGGTATACCGCACCGACCTGGACGGAGCTGTGACCTTCTATCTGAATGGCCGAAGCGTTACGCCTTCAATCCCGGATCCCCGATAACGTCGATCTCAGCGGTTTCATCATCATCCGGTGATGGCGGAAGCTCCTGGTGTTCTGCGATCACCTTGCGGGCCGCTTCGGCGTCCTCTTCGCGCACCAGGATGATCATCCCGCCCAGCCCTGGAAACGTGTCCTGGACCATCGACGCCGCGGTCAAGTCGCTGTCGATTCCGGCTGACTCAAGCAGGCCTTTTACGATGATGGCCTCCGATTCCTGCTCAGAGTCAAATACTTTAACGAGTTTTTCGTTCGGATCAGGCCGGGGACTGGTGTTTGACGCCGGGTTGAAATCTGCCATCGTGCCTCCCTGTGAATTCGGCCGCTCGTCCGCATCGCGCCCTGATGATTCTACTCTCCCAAGCCAAGGGCTTTGCGAGCAGCACCCCAACTGGATGCCACATTTGCGCTGCAGGTTGTGACAGCGGCGGATTGGCACCGGTACAGAGACCGGAGGACACCTTTCAGCATTGCTTTCTTTTTTCTTTCAGGCAGAATGGCCGTAAAGCCCGGCGCAACGCCGGGGTTCGGGTGAACATCCAACAGGGTGGCAAGGGGAAACTATGAACATCTCGCAGCGCCCCAGAAATGAAGGCGGATTCCCGCATGGAGACGAAGATCTGGGTCACGAACGCGAAGAGGAAGCGCGGAAAATCCGCCGTTTACAAGTGATGATCAGCATGGTGATGTCCGTAATCGGCCAGGATCCTAACCTGACCGTTGAGGAAGCGTCAGAACTAGCAGCTGGAGCGAAACGGGCCGCGCTTGCCATGTTTCCTGACAAGGAACTCACATTTGACTTAATCTACCGTCCGCGTTTGCAGCGGCTGATCCGGGAGCGATTCCGCTTGCAATGACTCATTCATCAGCCACTGGATTCCGCAAAGTGCCGATCCCCTCGATGCTTACTTCCATCTGATCGCCAGCAACAACCGGACCTACGCCTGACGGAGTTCCGGTCGGAATCAGGTCGCCGGGATAGAGCGTCATTGCCTGAGCGATGTACCGGATCACAGCATCGAGATTGAAGATGAAATCCCGGGTGTTGCCGTCCTGACGGGTCTCCCCATTGACTTTGGTCCTAATGGCGACGCCGGCCCAAGGATCAACCTCATCCGTAACGATTGGTCCCACAGGGCAGAACGTGTCGAAGCCCTTGGCGCGCGACCATTGGCCATCTGTTTTCTGCAAGTCCCGCGCGGTGACGTCATTCACACATGTATAGCCCAGAATATATTGGCGAATATCGGCATCGACCGGCGGCTGGTAGCAGGTCTTGGCAATCACAACTCCGAGTTCGCCTTCATAGTCCACGCGCTGGGAAAGTTTGGGGCGGCGAACTGTGGCTCCAGTAGAGAGGAGCGAGGAGGTGGCTTTCAAGAAGATTAAAGGTTCCTTCGGAACTTCATTGCCAAGTTCAGCAGCATGCTCGCGATAATTTCGCCCGACGCATACTATCTTGGATGGCCGCACCGGCGGCAAGAGTACGGCTTCGTCAAGGGCAATAGGATCAATTCGGCGGGAACGCAGGCTTTCGACGTCACCATCAGCTTCCTCAGGTGGCGTAAGCAGAATCCGCACAATCGCACTCCGTCCACCGGTGGACTCTACCAGGCCATAGTGGCTT
>JASLEQ010000128.1 GCA_030151135.1 Candidatus Sulfotelmatobacter sp.
CATTGAAGTAGAGCTGATACACGTCATTATCCGGCTGATAGTAGACGTGGTATTGATTATTTGGCCGGGTGGCGAAGGCAACGATTCCACCGTAGTGAGGATCGGTGGGAGCGCCGATGGAGCTGGTTAGATCCAGATCCGCCCAATGGCCGCCGGCGAACGTGTACTGGTGCAGGTCGGTGTCATCCGTCACACCATAAACTTCTCCCTTCCCGGCAGCCGCCAGCACCGCAACTCCGCTGCTTCCATTGAGTGGAGTGCGTGCACCCCCGGCGGAAAACGTAATGTCGGTCAGCGACCAGCTGGAACCGTAGTGGATGTCGAGTAAATCCAGGTTATTGGAGTACAGGCCGAAGCCAGGACAAATCACGTGCTGAGCATTGCCAACGGCGATGCCTGTGGCCCACTGCGTATAGCAATGGCCTCCGGTAATCGTCGAGAGATCTTGATTGCTCCATGACGTGCCATTGAAGTACAGCTGGTATTCATCGAGCGTCGACAGGTCCTGGTAATAGACGTGGAACTGGTTGTTGGGCGTCGTAGTGAAGGCCACCATCGGCGCTGGAGTGGCGAGGTTCCCACCGACAATGGCTGTCAGATCAGAATCGACCCACGCCGCATTGTTATAGTTCAACTCGTGAACGTGGTTGTCGGTTGATACATAGAAGACATACTGCAGGTTGCCGAGCGCGAATCCCGCGAGGCCGAAAGGGTTGGCAGTTGGTCCACCAACAAACGAGGTCAAGTCATTATCGACCCAGCTGGTGTTGTTGTAGAAAAGCTGGTGGACATGCTGGTCGGTGGCCACGTAGTAGACGTGCAGCTGCCGGTTGGGCGTGGTGTAGAAGGCGGTAATCGCCCCGAACGATTGAGCGATGCCGCCGCCGGTGAGCGCGGTTAAGTCCTGATCGCTCCAAGTGGAGTTGTTGTAGTACAGCCAGTGAACGTGTTCGGCGAAAACGGTGCACGGCACCGATAGCATGACGAATACGCAGAGCACTGCTTTTCGAAAGAACGACCGAGGGTGAGTGGAAACGGATGAGTGTGGGCGAGGTTCTACGCGCATGGAAATGTCCTCCTGAAGACGTGGCGCGATGGATTGAAATCCCCGATGGGCCCCAGAACGGTTAGAGATTGTACACGACAAGCAGGCGCGTCTGATGAACGGAAAGACGGTACAGAAAATGCCGCCCTCCGCGCGGGCCGCGAAGGGCGGGAAGGTCAAAGCGGACGAGTGGATTACACGATCTTCATCGCTTCCGGATCCCACTTCATGACCGTGCCGCGCTCAATGCTCACGTTGCTCAGCAGGGCCGCTCCGGCTGCGCGATAGCCGAACACTGCATCTTCCACCGGTTGTTTGCGCGTGCGGACCGAGGCGAAGAAGTTGGTGAAGTGGTCATAGCTATCGCGGTAGCCCTCAGGCGCGACGAACTTTTCGTACTGCGCTGCCGGCGGTCCTGACGGATGCTCTTGCGGGTACTTCGTGTGATACGCGTCGCGCAGCTGCTTCTGCATGGCCTCGCTGTAGGTGCCGATCATGAGGCCCGGTTCTTTCTCGCGCGGAGTGCGGCTGACGCTCACGAAGTTGCCTCCGATCTCCATGGTGCCTTCCGAGCCGGTGAAGACCAGGCCTTCGCTCTCATCTCCGCCATCGACGAAGTTCACGCGGAGTGCGAGGTTAAATCCCTGCGGATAGTCGAACAACCCGAGCATCACGTCGTTGGCATCGCGGCCATCTTTCCAGAAGCGAAGACCTCCGGTTGCCATGGCGCGAGTCGGTCCGGTGCTGCCGGTGATGAAGTGCGTGCCGCTGAAGAGGTGAACGAAGAGATCACCGGCGACTCCGGTGCCGTAAGCTTTCCACTTGCGCCATTGAAAGAAATGTTCGGCGTTGAATGGAATTTTCGGAGCGTTTCCGAGGAAGCGGTCCCAGTCGCAGGTCTGCGTCGATGCATCGAGAGGAACCGTGTAGCTCCACGCGCCCATGGTCGAGTTGCGGTCCCAATGCGCAGTCACCATGTTCAATGGGCCGATCGCTCCGGACGCGAGAATATCTTTTGCTTTCGCGTAAATGATCGAGCTGACGCGCTGGCTGCCGATCTGCAGAATACGATTCGAGGAGCGCGCGGTCTCGATCATCTCCGGGCCTTCGGAGTGCACATGGACCATCGGCTTCTCGCAGTAAACGTCTTTGCCGGCTTTCATGGCGTCGACGGCCACCTGCTTGTGCCAGTGGTCGGGCGTCCCAATGATGACGGCATCGACGTCTTTACGCGCCAGAATTTCGCGGTAATCGCGCGTCGTGAAGATGTCGTTTCCCCACAGTTCCTTGCTGTGCTCGAGGCGTCCGTCGTAGCAGTCGGCCACGGCCACGAGCTTGACTCCGGGCACCTGCACGGCGAACTTTGTGTCGCCCTGGCCCTGAATTCCGGCGCCAATCAAGGCGAGCTGGATTTGATCATTGGGCGAGAACGGCCTGGCGAGCGATGGTTCGAGTTCTTTCACCGACAACGCGTAAGTCTTGACCCCGAGCGCAGTGGCTGCGGTAGCGGTTCCAGCCACTTTCAGGAAATTCCTGCGATTCAACATGAGAACGTTTCTCCGCGGATGAAAGTTGTCCTGCGCCTGAAACGATATGCCTTCTTGCGGGATTTGTCGCGGGCCCGGTAGTGATTATGCTCGGCAATTCGCGATTGGCCTGAGCAAACCCAACATCACGTACCACGAAGGGCGCGAAGGTTCACGAAAGAAGGGTCTTGCGGTGTTCACGCCACTGACGACAGGAGCGTGCCAATAGCGCGATAATGTCGGGCATGACAGTTCGGCGGATGAAGACGTACAGCGGCGCGCAAGGCTACGTCTACGAATACTATTTCGTCGGCAAACGAGCAGCGTTGGCGGATGATCCGGAAGCGCCGGCGACGGAATTTATCTTCGACGTGACATCCGACCGCAAGCTAACCTATGCAGTCAGCGTTTTTCTGTCGGAAGAACCGTTGGCCGCGTGGGCGCAGACGCATGGCCGGCCGTTGAATGATGCCGAGCAGTATGCCGCCGTTAAGCTGCGCCTGTTTCGCGCGTTCGATGAATTGGCCGACGTTAAGGCGAATGGGCGGCGACTCAGCGTTAGTATCGAGGTTCTTGAAGAAGCGCTTTCGAGTCTAGGTGTAGACTAATTCGCTCAGTTGAGAGTCCATGTTTCCTACCATCAGCGATCCTCCGAAACGGAATGATCCTTGTCCCTGCGGCAGCGGAAAGAAATTCAAGAAATGTTGTATCAATCGAGACGGTGGCACCGCTACGTCGGGCGTGAGGCAGCCTCGGCCCGATTTGCCACGCAGTTCCAGGTCGGCTGAAGCGAATCCGGAGGAAGTTTCGACTGACGATTAGTATGGAATCGCGGTGCAGGGCTGTTGAATTCGTTAGACGGAGCCTTGAATTGAAATCGAAGTCTATATCTTGTCTTTGCATATTCTTCATCGCACTAACTGCTTTTTCGCATGCCCAGACCCCTCGCTGGTCCGAACAAAAAGCCAACGACTGGTACGCTCGGCAGCCGTGGCTT
>JASLEQ010000752.1 GCA_030151135.1 Candidatus Sulfotelmatobacter sp.
ACGATCAGCAGACCGATCCGCGGTATGGTGCCGCTCGGCTTTGGATTGACAAGATCATCGATCCGGTCGAGACCCGCGACGCCATCACGCAGGCTTTAGAGGCGGCCGCCTTGAATCCGGATGTGGCTGAGTTCAAAGTCGGGGTCCTGCAAACGTAACGATCCTCGCGGCGAACTTTTTTGATTCGTGCGGATTGATGGCGCGGATTTTCGCTGTCACAGTTTTAAGGTCTATTTCTCATGAGCAAGCCTGTAAAAATCATCGAGTGCCCGCGAGATGCATGGCAAGGACTGAAGGGGATAATTCCGGCCGATCTCAAAGCGGACTACCTGAGAGCGCTGATCAGCACGGGCTTCAAGCATATAGATGCGGTTTCGTTTGTGTCGCCAAACGCCGTACCGCAGATGGTGGACTCGGAGAAGGTTTTGCAAGAACTGGATCCCCCCGATGACGTGGAGATTATCGGCATCGTTGTGAATGAAAAGGGAGCGCAGCGGGCAATCGACACACAAGCCGTCTCAACGCTTGGATTCCCGTATTCGATTTCCGAAACCTTCCTTCGCAAGAACCAGAATCAGTCGGCAGAAGGGGCTTTAGAAGAGCTCGAGAAGATACAGAAGAAGGCGGACGACGCCGGCCTGAACGTCGTGGTCTACATTTCGATGGCATTCGGGAATCCGTACGGCGATGTGTGGAGCATCGATGAGCTTGTGAATGCGATTGGCCTGTTAGAGGCCGAGAATCTACACATGATCTCGCTGGCAGATACGGTGGGAATGGCTACTCCGGAACAGATTGGAAACGTTCTGGGCACCGTACTTAAAGAATATGACTATCTGGAAGTAGGAGTGCATTTGCACAGCCGGCCGGATCAATCTGAAGAAAAAATTATCACCGCCTACGATGCAGGGTGCCGGCGATTTGATTGCGCGATTGGCGGGCTGGGCGGATGTCCATTTGCTCAAGATGCATTGGTGGGCAACATCGCGACGGAAAAGGTCATTGATGCTCTTCGACGGCGCGGCGCAGAGTTGCCACAGTTGAAATCGCTCGATACGCTTGTGAAGGCGACCGGGGGCCTCGCAGCGAGGTATTCGGACTCTCAGGCAGCCGATTAACCACCACAGAGATACTGAATCAAGATGAGCTACAACACTCTTCAACTTGCCTACGAGGGCAAGGTCGCAACGCTTACGCTAAACCGGCCAGAGAAGCGGAACGCGATCAGCTTCGAACTGATCGATGATCTGCTCCGCGCGCTGACGGAGGTCGCTCAATCGGACGCCATCGTTTTAATTCTGACAGGCGCCGGAAAAGCGTTTTGTTCAGGGATGGACCTGGACAATCTCAAATCCTTGTTAGGACGAACTGCCGAACAGAACCTGGAAGACTCCGAGACGATGGTGCGAATGTTTCGGGCACTCTATGAATTTCCGAGGATTACGATTGCCGCGGTCAATGGGGCCGCGATTGCCGGAGGCACAGGGCTGGCGCTGCTTTGCGACTTTACCCTCGCGGTGCCGGAGGCAAAGTTCGGTTATACGGAAGTAAAGATCGGGTTCGTGCCGGCGATAGTTTCCACATTCCTGCTGCGGCAGGTCCCTGAAAAACAAGCTCGCGACCTGCTGCTAACGGGAAGAATCTTCGAAGCAGAAGAAGCCCTGAAACTTGGCTTGATCAATAAGATCGTGGCGCCTGAGCACCTGCTGGCGAGCGCGAGGGAGCTGGCAGCGCGCCTGATGGAGAACAGCGCGGCCTCGCTCCGAGCGACCAAGCAATTGCTGAATGAACAAGCACGCAAGGAGCTCGATGGCCACATCGAAGCAGCCGTTCGTGAGAATGCTGCGATTCGCCGGACTGCCGACTTCCGTGAGGGTATCTCGGCATTTCTGGAAAAGCGCAAGCCGGTGTGGACGGGCAAATGAGTTCGACCGATCATGCCGTAAATGAGACTCGTCTGCGAGTGCGTTATGCGGAAACCGACCAGATGGGTGTTGTCTATCATTCCAACCACCTGATCTGGTTTGAGGTGGGAAGAGTTGAGCTGATGCGGCAGATGGGATTTTCGTATCGCGATATGGAACGTGAGGATGGGCGGTACATCGCTGTCGCCGAAGTGACCTGCCGGTATCGCGCGCCTGTGTTTTATGACGAAGAGGTGATTGTACGAACTCGTCTGAAAACGGTGCGCGAGTCCGTCATTGCCTTCAGTTATGAGCTGTGCCGCGCGGAAAATGGAACCTTGCTGGCGGAAGGGCACACAACTCACGTCGTGACAGATTCGAGCATGAAAGTGGCAGCACTCCCGGAAAGATACTTGAAGGTGTTCCGCGGTGCGTTGGGAAAACAAACGGGAAGCGGGAGAGCCAGTTGAACGCACTTCACATCAACGGAAATGAACTCACCCTGGAAGCGGTGAGGGAGGTCGCAGTATCGCGCCGCGCTGTACTGTTGTCGCCAGATGCGCGACAGGGGGTGAATCGGGCGCGGGCGGTAGTCGATGAAATTGTCGCAAGCAACAAAATGGCGTATGCGATCACCACGGGCGTCGGAAAGCTCAGCGATGTGCGAATTGCCGGCGAGCAGATTCGTGAACTGCAGGTGAACCTTGTTCGGTCCCACGCAGTCGGAGTTGGCGCGCCACTTTCGATTCATGAGACGCGAGCCATGATGCTGTTGCGGGCCAATTCACTCGCGAAGGGACACTCAGGGGTCCGGGCTGTGGTAATTGATACCCTGTGCGAGATGCTGAACCGCGGCATTACGCCGTTCGTTCCGTCGCAGGGCAGCGTGGGCGCCAGCGGAGATCTTGCCCCGCTTGCGCATCTAGCGCTCGCCTTGATCGGCGAGGGAGAGTGCTTTGACGAGAACGGGACGCGTGGTCCGAGTGCGGAGGCGCTGAAACGCGGGCAGATCAAGCCTCTTGTGCTGGAGGCCAAGGAGACAATTTCTCTCATCAACGGAACGCAAGCGATGCTTGCGTTGGGAACGCTGGCGCTTCTCGAGGCAGAAATACTGATCGATTCGGCCGATGTAATTGGCGGGCTTTCGTGCGATGCACTGAAAGGAACCGATACCGCGTTTGACGATCGCATCCACAAAGCACGTCCGCACAGCGGACAGATCAAGACAGCCGGTAACCTCCGCAAAATGCTGGAGGGCAGTCAAATCCGCGAGTCGCACCGGGATTGTGGACGCGTGCAGGATGCTTACTCGCTCCGCTGCATTCCCCAGGTGCATGGAGCGGTCCGGGACACGCTGGATCACTGCCGCGAAACATTTGAAATTGAGGCGAACTCGGCGGTCGACAATCCACTGGTTTTCATAACAGATCCGAACAACAACGAAGGCGATGTCATTTCCGGCGGAAACTTTCACGGGGAACCGCTCGCGTTTGCGCTGGATTTCCTTGCGATAGCGATGAGTGCGCTGGCGGGCATCAGCGAGCGACGGATCGAGAGACTGGTAAATCCCACTCTGAGCGAAGGGCTACCGCCGTTTCTGGCACCGGGTGCAGGTTTAAATTCGGGTTTCATGATGCCGCAGGTCACGGCGGCGGCCCTGGTCAGTGAGAACAAAGTTCTGGCACATCCTGCATCGGTCGACTCCATCACCACCTCGGGAAACAAAGAAGATTATGTGTCCATGGGGATGACGGCGGCCCTTAAGCTAAAACGGGTGATTGAGAATACCCGAAACGTGCTTGCGATTGAGGCTATGGCAGTGGCACAGGCCATCGACTTTTTGGCGCCTCTCAAAAGTTCAAAGCGGGGAGAATTGGCTTATGCCGCGATTCGATCGGTGTGCTCGAAGATGGAGAAAGACCGCGTGATGTATCACGACTTTGCTCGGATTGCCGATTTGATTGCGAGCGGCAAGGTGGCCGACGCGCTCCGATAAGAAAGTTATGAAGACCCTGACGGAATACCTGCATTTTCACACCAAGACGCATCGTGCTTATGTGCACATTACGCCGCAGGTGGAACAAATTGTTGCCAAAAGCGGCGTGAAAGAAGGCATGGTACTGATTTCAGCCATGCACATTACGGCCGGAGTCTACGTCAACGACAACGAGAGCGGATTGATTGAAGACATCGATCAGTGGCTGGAGCACCTGGCGCCATTCCGCAAGAACTACAAGCACCACGAAACTGGCGAAGATAACGGGGACTCGCATTTGAAAGCACTGCTCATACACCATGAAGTAATTGTGCCAATCACGGCGGGAAAACTCGATCTGGGGACTTGGCAAAGGATTTTCTACGCAGAGTTTGACGGGCAACGGGACAAGCGAGTCATCGTTAAGGTCATGGGAGAGTGAAGCCAGATGTCAGAAGAGATAACGGAATTGCAGGAGCATGCCGAACACGCGAAAGAGAATCCTGCGCTTGCTCCTGTGTCGGTCACGATGGCGATTCTGGCAGTTCTGGTAGCGGTGGTATCGCTGCTCGGACATCGCGCGCACACCGAAGAAGTGGTGCTCCAGGCGAAGTCCTCTGATCAGTGGGCCTACTATCAGGCTAAGAATATTCGCCGGCACACCGACGAGTTTTTCGTCGACCTCACTTCCCTGCTGTCCACAACCGACTCTTCCGCCCTGGCGAAGTTGCGAGAGAAATACAGTGCGGAAGCTACGCGGTACAAAGACGAGCAGAAGGAGATCGAGGACAAAGCGCGTGAGATGGAGACAGAAGTCGTGACCGAGATGAAACGCGCGGACCGCTTCGATCTGGCGGAAGTGTTCCTCGAGGTGGGACTCGTGATCACTTCCATTACATTGCTTTCTGGCCGCAGGCTGTTCTGGGCGGTGGGCATCGTCCTCGGAGTTTTAGGAATCGGAATTACTGGGACGGCGTTCCTGATTCACTGAGACGCTCGTTGAACCTTCCGGGCCGGGTGTGGGTTCGGAGACGGCCGCACGGACGGACACTTCAGCTTTCTGTTCCGCTTTCTTCACGACGAAAGGACCGATCGCCAGAACATCCATGCGCGTTCGCTGGAAGCAATCGATGGCCTCTTCGGGTGTGCATACAATGGGCTCGTTCTCGTTGAAGCTGGTGTTGAGGATGACCGGGATACCAGTTTTGCGGTGGAACGCAGAAATCAGATCGTAGTAGAGCGGGTTCTCGTCCCGCGCCACAGTTTGTAGCCTGCCGGTATCGTCCACGTGGTTTACCGCACACAGAGAGTTGCGCTTGTCCGGACGTATCTTGTAGACGTGAAGCATGAATGGCGAGGGATGGTCGTGCTCAAAATATTCGTGCTGATGATCTGCCAGGATAGAAGGCGCAAAGGGCCGGAACCACTCACGGTGCTTGATGCGCGCGTTCAGGATCTCTTTCATGTCTGGAAGACCGGGATGAGCGACGATCGATCGATTTCCGAGCGCGCGAGGGCCCCATTCCATACGTCCTTGAAACCATCCAACAACATTGCCGGCGGCAATCTGGTCGGCAACAGTCTGCAGGAGCGTGTCGCGGTCCAGTTTTCGGCACTCCAGACCGGCTGCTTGCAGTGAGGCCTGAATTCGGGAGTCGGAAAACTCAGGGCCGAGATATGCGTTCTTTAATTGGTGACGCCGGGGCTGCTTGAGCACGGCGTGATAGGTGTGGAGAGCTGCGCCAACTGCCAGGCCTTCGTCTCCCGCGGCGGGTTGTATATAGGTACGGCGAAAAGGGGTGCGGTCAAACAGCTTGCCGTTTCCGACGCTATTGAGAGCGCACCCACCAGCCATTGCAAGGTCATCCAGCGGAACGTGTTGGTGAAGTTGATTCAGAAGGTGGAAAAATACTTCCTCAAAGCGCTGTTGCACGGCGAACGCCAAGTCCATGTCGCGCTGTGCAATCTCGGTATGCGGCTCCCGCGGCGTACCGAATGTTTCTTCCATACGTCCGGAGAAGTGACGGGCCAGGCGCACGGTTCCGTCCGCCAACACCTGCATGCCCTGATTGCTGCCGAGCGGTTTGAAGTAGCGAAGGTCGAGTTGGAACGCAGAACCCGTCAGGGCAACGAGTTTCTCGATGTCGGCGCAGTACGTTGGCTTGCCATAGGGCGCGAGGCCCATCACTTTGCCTTCATCACCATATTTTGTGTATCCAATGAACTCGCAGATCATGGTGTAGAGGCTGCCGAGCGAATGGGGAAGGAAGACGCGATCGAGGACTTCGATGTTGTTGCCTTCACACCGGGCCATCATCGTGGAAACGAAATCGCCGGAACCGTCATAGCTGAAGCCGGCGGCCTTGTCCCAGGACGAACAATAATATGAGCTGGCGATATGAGCGATATGGTGTTCGAGGTGATGTTCCTGAAATCGCAACTTAGCGGGATCGGCGTCGAGAGCTTGGCCGATCAGGAAGCGGAGGTCGCGCATGGCTTCCTTGCGTCGACGGAGGCGAATGAAGTTCAGAATCCTGGCGGGATTGGTGAGTGCGTATTGAACTTTCCTGGCGAGATTCGCGTCACTATCCTGGCCCACCGCGACGTGCTCAACGTCAGAGATCTTTGCGTCCACGGCATCGAGGCATGCTTTGACCGCAAGCGCCGGAAATCCGCCGAAGTGTTTGTGGCGATTGAGCCGTTCCTCTGCAATCGCGAATTTCACCTCTCCATCCAGCACGATGGCAGCCGAGGCGTCGGCGTGAAACATGTTGAGGCCCAGGATCAGCATGAACTTGCGTTGGCTCCGGAAGAGATCATCGACTGAGGGTAAGGCTGAGGGCGAAATCCTGCTCGGAATTCCCGTTGGAAGCAGGCACTGGAACGGGCATGCCAGTAGTAAGAGATTGCTGCGCGCAAAGTGTGACTAAGGTCGTGTGGACGATATCGTTGAGGGGGATGGGCGAGGGAGTGCCATCCTTAACGGCAGAAACGAAAGCATTCCACTCGGCGACGTGCCCTTTGTCCTGGCGCCAGCGAGAACGTATGGTGCTCTTTTGACCGTTGCGAACAAGATCAAGGCGGCGGAAGTCCTCCAAGACTGCGATGCGGCCGCCGCCGAAAACTTCTATACGTTCTTTGGCAAACGAGCGGTCGCCGTTTGCGAGATAGTGGATGATTCCTTGCGAGCCGTTCATACATCGCAGGGAGATGACTACGTTATCGCCGCCATATCGTGCTGAGCTTCCGACGGAGCGGCAGGAGACTTCCACAATCGGGCTGGAGGCGAGAAACGACAGCAGGTCGATGAAGTGACAGGCCTCCCCGATGATGCGGCCTCCCCCCTGATCGGAATCTTTCATCCAATGATCTGGCGGAAGTTGCCCGGCATTCACGCGGTAGGTCAGTGCGAGCGGCTCGGAGATATCCTGCAAGAAGGATTTCATTCGCGAAATCATGGGGGCGAAGCGGCGGTTAAACCCCACCATGAGGACCGGGGAATTGGGGATCTCGCGGTACTTGTCGATAATCGCTTTCAACTCCGCTTCAGTGAGGCAAAGAGGCTTTTCGCAAAAAACGTGCTTTCCGGCAGTGAGAGCCGCAATTACCTGTGGCGCGTGTAAGTGATTACGAGTGGCAACCGCGACCGTGTTGATTGCAGGATTTTCAATGATATCGGTTTGATTGGTTGTCGACACATCAAAGCCGAACTTGCGGGCGGCATGCTGTGCGTGGGAGCCCGTGGCGGCACAAACTCCGACCAGAGAAGTTTGTGAAGATCTCCGCATGGCTGGAATCAAGGTGGAGGTGGCAAATGCGCCAGCACCCAGTAATCCTACGGCGGCGCGGCCCGCATCCGACCTCTTCCCGGGCTTCGTTGCTTTCGAAACGAGACTCAACGTGGGAGTCAAATCGCAGGTGCCGGGATATTGAATAAGAATCCCAAGGAATGGCTCTCTTGATCGCCCCGTGATCAGGTCGTAGGCGAGCTGTGCGTTTTCTACGGGAAACCGGTGGGTAATTAGGGAACGGACATCCAGCTTTCTCTCACCGAGCAACTGCAAAAAGGCCTCCATGTTTCGGGCCTCTGTCCAGCGCACGTATCCGATCGGGTAGTCACGTCCCTTTTGCTCATATGCAGCGTCATACCGGCCCGGTCCGTAGGAGCGTGAAACGCGGAAATCGAGTTCCTTCTCGTAATACGGCTTCCGCTCAATTTCCATTCCGACCGTACCGACCGCGACTACCACTGCGCGGTCACGCGAAATAGCGCCGGCGAGATTTACTGGTTCGCTGCTGGAGCTCTCGGCTGTAATCAGAACAACATCAACTCCGATGCCGTTGGTGCATTCGTGACAGAGGTCGCGAAAAGCTGAGGCTGAACTTGCGATTGCATCCGCACCGAGGCGCCGAGCTAAGTCCGAGCGACTGGCATTAAGGTCCATCGCCACGACTTTACATCCTGCGGTCTTCAGCATTTGCACGGTCAACTGTCCGAGCAATCCCAGACCGATCACGGCGACGTGATCTCCCAGGCGGACTTCTGCGGTGCGAATGCCGTGGAGCGCAACTGCGCCCAAGGTAGAGAATGCGGCTTCATCGAATGAGATTTCAGCTTGCGTTGGACAGCATTCAGGGATGCGAGCCAATAGGAGGCGCGGTATGCACGCAATTTCCGCATGAACGGCGAATCCCGCTCCAGCACAGGCGACTCGGTCTCCCGGCTGAAGGTCGTTCACGCCTTCGCCAACTGCAATAACGGTTCCGGAAGAACTGTATCCGGGAGTTTGGGGCACATCGAGGCGGGTACGAACGGTATCCAGAGCTGAGAGGACTCCGTCACGCTGCACCTTCGCTATGACTTCCCTGACGAGATCAGGACGGGATCGTGCCTTTTGCAGCAAATTCTTGCGGGCGAACTCCGCCGAGGCGCGTTCTGTCCCCGCCGAGACCACCGAGGCCGCGACGCGCACCAACGCACATCCGGGAAGAAGCTGCGGAGCGGGAACGTCCTCCACAATAATGTGTCCCGTGCGCGCATGTTGGAGAACTTGTTTCATGCGGTGGCTACCTGCGGCGAGCGAAGGAGATCTGCTTCAAATTTCTGTGCGCCGCCATCCAGAAAAGCTTGCATCCAGAGTTCGAGGGTGAGGAATTGCCATATTTGCATCGACCAATCGCGGCGGCCGCTACGGTGCTCCGACACAAACCGCCGAACGGCCTCAGGTTTGAAGATTCCTCGTTGCTCGATTTTTTTGGATGATAGCAAGTCGTCGATCATCTCTCTTAAATCATTCGCCAGCCAATAGTCGACCGGGGCAGCGAAGCCCGCTTTGGGTTGCTTCAGGACTTCGCGGGGCAGCACATCGCGCATGGCTTTACGGAAAATATACTTCGTGGTCGGGCGGAAGAAACCATGCAATTTCAGATGAGGCGGCACGTTCCATGCAACGAATTCAGCGAACTCTCGATCGAGAAAAGGGACGCGGACCTCTACGGAAGAGGCCATACTCATTTTGTCGTTATAGGTAAGGTTGAGGGTGGTCATGAAGATTTTCGTATCAGCGTACAGCATCTGATTGATGAAGTCGGCATCGGCCACGTGGTTGAAGGCGGCACGGTGCACCAACGTCGGGTCGTACTGGCGAATTTTCAAGTCCGACTGTGCGCTATAGACCGTGGATTTCTGATCGCCGTCCAAGTATGTGCAATTGGCGATGAATTGATCAACCGGCTTCATTGACGCACTACGCGCCATTTTCCTGGCAAGCCTGATGGTGCCTTTCAATGCTGTCCCGCGCATGCTGGGCAAAGAAGAAATTGTCTTCTCAACAAAAGATTGCAGAAGGCGAGGAGCTTTTTTATAGGCGTGCGCCCAATGTGCGGCGACATGCTTGCGGTAGCCCGCGAAGAGTTCGTCGCCGCCGACTCCGGACAAAAGCACAGTCGCCTGCTTGCGGGCCTCGCGACAGACCAGATGGGCAGTAATAATCGCCGGATCGGCCGTAGGCTCATCCATGTGCCAGATAAGGCGCGGTAAGAGATCAGCGACATCGGGCTCAACTACGATCCTTTGGTTGTCGCACCCAAGATGCTGAGCGAAGCGCGTGGCGACATTGGGATCATCCAGCGTCGTTTCTCCAACCCGATATTTCTCGGGGAAAGTGACCGTGTAGGTCCGAACTGGACTGTTTGAGACTTGGCGCATCATGGCAACGATGCTCGATGAATCGAGCCCGGCACTCAGAAAAGCGCCGATCGGGACGTCGCTCACCATCTGCGATTTAACCGCATGGCGGAAGCGCTCGCGGACTTCATCGGCCAACTCGGGTTCCGTTTTCGCGTAGTGATGATCGGCGGATGGAAAGTTGAGATCCCAGTATTGGGTAACTTTGAGTTCGCCATTGCGAAAAATCGCATAATGTCCCGCCGGAAGCTTTTTAACGCCTCGAAACATGGTTTGGGGGTCGGGAACCCAGAGAAAGGTGAGGTATTGGTGTAACGCTTCCCAGTCAATAGCCGGGGTAATTCCGGGAACCTGGAGCAAGGCTTTGATTTCCGAAGCGAAAGCAAATGACTCGCCGTGCTGGGAATAATAGAGCGGCTTGATGCCGAAGTGATCGCGGGCCATGAACACAAGCGGACTAGCAGAACGAAAATCGCAGATTGCGAAGGCGAACATTCCGTTCAGGCGCTTTACGCAATCAGGTCCCTCATGTTGATACAGCTGCAGCAACACCTCAGTGTCGGTGTGCGACAAAAAACGGTGGCCTTTGCCTTCGAGCTCGCGCCTCAACTCTTTGAAGTTATAGATTTCGCCGTTGTACGTGATCCAAAGATTTCGGCTGGTGTTGGACATCGGCATGCGTCCGAGCGGGGACAAATCCAGAATGGCAAGCCGTCTGCTACCGAGTCCCATGTAGGAGCCGTCGGGGAAGCGGCGATCCCACACACCGGAATCGTCCGGACCGCGATGCGCCTGGACGTTGGTCATGCGCGTCAGCGTCTCCCGATCTCCACAGTTCACAATGCCAGCTATGCCGCACATGGCCTAAGAGATTTCCCGTTGAGTCATGGAACAGACTTTTAATTCATAAATTTTGGCTTTGATATGAAAAAACTGGACCGCTTGCAAACCGCAATAGATGAGGCCAGGGATGCCATCCAAAAAACCCAGAGCAAATATGTATTTATAGAAAAAGAACAAAATGGGTGAGCCGGGCATGCGAAAGAACTTTTTTCGCAACCAGCGCCTGCGCTGAGCCTGCGAACCGAACAATGACGGAGCGATCTCGTTTGGGTTCACATTGCCGGCCATCCATACTTTGGCTTCCCAGTTGGAATACTCATCGTGCTTGCGGATATAACGGGACAGCGATTCGACGTTGTGATGGATGAGCGGATATTTCAGATAACCGGTTTTCGCGTTCTCTGCGCCGTCGACAACGATGTGTTCGTGTACCTCCATGTCCGCCATGGAGTTGTCCTGATCCCGCAATCGGCATTCGAACCGACCTTTGCCTCGACGAAACAGCGCCAGCTTGTAAAAACCGGCGCCACTGTGGCGAAGCTCGCGGCCAAGAAAGATCAGGCGGAGAAAAATGTAATATCCATCCCGCGCGGGATCCTGGATGGCGTCTCGAATCTCAAGGGCGAGTTCTGGAGTCAGGGCCTCGTCGGCATCGACAAGGAAAATCCAATCATGGCTCAGGGGCAAAGAATCCATTGCCCATTGCCTCTTTTTCGGCCAGCCTCCCTGATAATGAAACTGCACTACATGTGCGCCGTAGGATTCAGCAATCTGGGACGTAGCGTCGGTGCTCTGTGAATCGACGACATAAACTTCAGCCGCGCAGCGAAGAGACTCGAGGCAGCGAGCGAGATTGTGCGCCTCATTTCGGACCGCGACGATAACGGTAACAGGCAGTGTTGCGGAGGCTTGGGCAGTCGCCGGCTGTTTGGAGTCCTGCAATTGAAGCATTTGGGAACCGAGAGGCTCTCAGCATTTTACTCTGGAGTGGCCTGGAGTCGATAGAATTGTGGGTGCCCGTATACTCGTGACGAATAAAATCCGGCTGCAATGAATCCATCGACCCTACGAAAAGCGCAAGTACGCGAGTTCTGGAACTCCGATCCCTGTGGCTCACGCTATCTCGCGGAAGAAGGCGCGTTCGAGACGCATTCCCGAGCCAGATACTCTCTGGAACCGTTCATCTTCGACTTTGCGCAGTTTCAACAAGCACGCGGGTTGAAGGTGCTGGAGATTGGGGTAGGAATGGGGGCGGACTACCTGGAATGGCTGAAGGCGGGAGCATTGGCAACCGGCATCGATCTCTCGCCCATGTCGCTGGAGCAAGCCAAACGTCGATGCGAAAATGCTGGATTCACTCCTGACCTCCGGGTCGCCGATGCGGAAAACCTTCCCTTTCCCAACGATACTTTCGACATCGTCTATTCGTACGGCGTCATGCATCATAGCCCCGATACTGGAAGCTGTATTCAGGAGGCGAGGCGTGTGCTGAAGGCTGGCGGAAAGGCCCGCGTTATGGTGTATCACCATCCCTCGATCACGGGCGCGATGCTGTGGTTACGGTACGGATGGTTGCGAGGACAATCATTGCGGCAGTGTGTATTTGATTATCTGGAGAGTCCGGGGACTAAAAGCTATACGGAAGATGAGGCGCTCGCGCTGTTCCGGGAGTTCAACAAGGTTGAGATGAAGCTTGCGTTCAGCCCGGGAGATCTGCTGCTTCACGAGCCCTCCTCACGTTTTCAGGGCGGGTTCTATCGACTTGTGTGGAAGATGTTTCCCCGGAGTCTGGTACGAAGGTTCTGCCAAAAATGGGGCTTGTTCCTGCTGATTGAAGCGGAGAAAGACGGTGAGCGCCCCTAGGGTCAGGAGACAGTCAAGCGGAAATACCGTGTAACGCGCACCAGCGATGTAAAACGAAGAGCGCCCAAGGACGACTCCAGGAGACGGAGCCTTTCAGAAATTGTTGCCAGATGCGCTCCACTTCCCTCCCTTGGATTGTTGGCGCCAGAGGACCAGCATTCCAACATTTTGCCTTCAGCACAGATTCGATTTCGGGGCGCAGTTCGTCGCGCATCCAGTGCTCCAGGGGCAAAGTAAAGCCGCGCTTGGGACGGTGAATGATGTCATCCGGAAGCGACCCGGCAAGTGCCTTAACCAATAGTTTTTTCGGCGTATTCCCAACCTTGCTGCGCCCTGGCAAACGCAAAACATCCTTTGCGAGCTGGTGATCGATCAAAGGTACCCGGATTTCGAGTCCCTGCGACATGCTCATGAAATCTGCATCGCGCAACAAAGTGTTGAGCATGTATGCCTGGAGTTCGAGATAAGAGACGCGGTTCACCTCATCCAAATGGGCCGAGCGGTCCAGTAGGTCTTTTTGAGCGGCGTTGGAGGCTTCGAGGTCGCGTTGGTCCGCCTTTTCAAGAAGCGACTCAGACTGCGACGGAGTGAACAGCATCCTGGAAATAAAATATGGATGCCAGACAGCGTCGCCCTCGGATAAAAGAAGTGCAAGCTTGCGATTCTGATCGCTCGAGGGAGCAAGCGCAGCGAAAAGTGCCGCCGAGTTCATACGCATGACGTTTGGAAGTTTCTGAATCAGCTTTGACAGGCAAACCATCCGGGGGACGCTGCGGAAGGAGGAGTATCCTGCAAAAACTTCATCTCCGCCAAGCCCTGAAAGGGCAACTTTAATTCCAGCCTTGCGCGCCTCACGCGAAACGAAAAATGTATTGATGCCATCCATCGTTGGCGAATCCATCGCACTCAAGGCATCGGGAATGGCAGCAAGGACATCAGCCTGAGAAACGGTGATTTCATGGTGATCGGTCTGGAATTGTGCAGCAATGGCCCGACTATGTTGGGCCTCCGAATAGTCCGCTTCCCGGAAAACAATGGAAAAAGTGCTGGGCCTGACGCCTCCCGTGCTCACGATGCTTACGAGTGCACTCGAATCGATCCCTCCCGAAAGAAATATGCCGAGGGGCACGTCGCTGACGAGTTGCGACCTTACGGACTCTTCGAGCAATGATCGCAGCCCGCCAGGAGTTGCGGCGAGGCTGACTGAATCTGGCAAGACTCCGGTTGGAGTCCCCTGCAAGAGATCCCAGTATCTTTGCTGTTTGAGCTCGCCATTTTTCCACGTCAATGTATGGCCTGCCGGTAGAGCCCGAATGCCCTCGACAAGAGTTAGCGGATCGTAAGCCGAGCCAAAAGCCAGGTAATTCCGCAATCCCGGGCCACTGATCTGACGCGGCAGGAGGCCCATCCCCAGCAACGTTCGCACTTCCGAACCGAAGATGAAGTAAGGGCCCGCCTCGGCGTAGTACAAGGGCTTGATTCCCATGTGATCGCGCGCGAGGAAGATTTGACGCTCTCGGGGATCCCAGATCGCGAATGCGAACATGCCTCGAAATTTGTCGAGGCATCCACTTGCCCAAGTAGCATAAGCCTTCAAAACTACTTCGGTATCGGTGTGGCTAGTGAAGTGTGCGCCTGCCAGTTCCAACTGAGCGCGAATTTCGCGGAAGTTATAAATCTCTCCGTTGTAGACGATCCAATTACCAGTTTCAGGATCGTGCATTGGCTGATGGCCGAGCGGAGAGATATCGAGGATGGCGAGCCGACGGTTGCCGAGGCCCACATGGATGGAGTTGCGGGCGTCTTTTTCGTTCAACAGGATCGTGCCGGAATCATCAGGGCCGCGGTGCGCCAAGGATTGAGTGGCGCACTCAAGCAGGCCGGAAGGAATTTCCGCCGTCTGCGATGCTATACCTACGATTCCACACATGATGTTTTCGAAATGGACAAGGTCAAAAGAAACTCAACGAAGCAGTCTTACGACACTCGCGAGCATCCGTTTTAGACGGGGGAATCGCTCGCTCAGAGCCAGCTTAAGAACGCGGTCGGGTGCA
>JASLEQ010000217.1 GCA_030151135.1 Candidatus Sulfotelmatobacter sp.
TGCGTCCCCGAATAGTGATCAATGCAGCGGACGGCAGTAGCGTCTTGCGAAGTGATGGCAACGGCGTTTTGGTTAGTTTTGGCTCGGTGGCAAGCCCCGAGCAGAAGCAGAACCTCGGGAAGTCGTTTGGAGCCCAAGCCGTTGATATGGAAGCGGCCTCTGTGGCTCGTGCGGCTGAGGCGCGAGACGTCGATTTCCTGGCGGTGAAAGTGATCTCCGATGAAGTTGGATTTGAATTTCCTTCCACGGAACGCTTTATCGACGTGAGCGGACGCTTTTCCGAACTACGTTTCGCGGTATTCGCAATCCTCCGTCCATGGCTATGGTTCCGGGTCATCCAGTTGGCAAGGAACAGTACCGTAGCGTCCCACGCGCTGTGTACATATCTCCGTGAGTTCTCGGTTCAGCAAGGACGCGCTTGATCTAGCCACCCATCAACGCTAGGTCAAAAGTTTCCAAGTTGGAGAGCTGACGTAAAACTTTCATTGCCTGATTGGGTTCATGCGGGAAAATCGCGGGTGTGATTCATCTATAATTCCGGGTAGGCATTCTCCAAAAACCCCGATGCAATTTTCCTCCTTTCTTGCAGTCTTAGTCGGCGGCGAAATCGTCGACATGCTTTCCAACACAGGCGCGGTGGCGAAACTGGTACTGGTGGCATTGTTGGCCTTCAGCCTGATCTCGTGGGCCATCATCCTTACCAAATGGAGCCTGCTGCGCAAAGCGCGCATGCAAAGCGGCCGGTTTGTCCGCGCATTTCGTAAGGCGCAGCGCCTGCAAGATATGGCTGCAGTAGCCGACCAATTCAAACCCAGCCCCCTGGTGGGAGTTTTTGAGGGTGGCTACGAGGAGTACCGGCGGCAACTAGCTTCAAGCGGCACAGTTAGGAATTTGCTTTCCATCCAGCGCGGTATGCAGATCGGCGCTTCGGAAGAGGTCACGCGGTTGGAAAGGAATGTGCCATGGCTGGCCATTACAGCCGCAGTGACGCCGTTCGTCGGACTGTTCGGCACGGTATGGGGGATCATCGACGCATTTCAAGGCCTAGGAACCGCTGGTGCTGCCACCTTACGCGCGGTGGCGCCAGGCATCTCAGAAGCTCTCATAACCACCGCTGCCGGTCTGGCTGCCGCCATTCCCGCTGTTATTGCCTACAACCTGATCGGCGCATCGATTCGCGAGTTCGCCTCCCGCTCCGATGACTTCGCGATGGAATTCCTCAACGCAGTCGAAAGCAGCGAGATGCATCCCGCCCAGGTCACTGCGGATGTGAGGCGTTGATGGCTTTCACCACCTCCAACGGGCGTACGCAAAGCGCACTGGCTGACATCAATATCACGCCGTTGGTCGACGTCGTGCTCGTGTTGTTAATCATTTTCATGGTGACGGCTCCCGTCCTGCAGTCCGGCATTGACGTGAGTGTTCCTAAAACGAAAACCGTGAAGCAGATCACCGAAGAGCGGTTGGTGATCACGATCAATAAGGATCAGCGGGTGTTCCTGGGAAATGATGCCATCAACATCAACGAGATTGGGTCGAAATTGCGGCAGAAGATCCGGGATCCGCGGAGCCAGTCGATTTTTGTTCGCGCGGACGAGAACGTGCCCTTCGGCGCATTTGCCACGGTGATGGATGCGGTGAAGCAGGCCGGTTTTGCCAACGTCAGCATTGTGACGCAGCCTCTGGAGCAAAGTGGCAGGCACTGAGATCTATTTTGAGCACGACCGCTGGGGCCGGGCGCTGGCGTGGTCCGCGGGGTTTCATCTGGGGATTTCGCTTGCGTTGCTGGTTTTCGCAACATTTGTCAGTCGGCACACGGGTGAAAGCTGGGGAGCGGGCGGCGGCGGTGAAGCCATTGGCGCCACGCTCGTGAACACAGTTCCCCTGCCGGCGAATCCTGCACAAACGCAGAATGTATTGGCTAATGAATCAAAAGGTTTGACGCAGTCGCAGCCGAAGATCGAGGAAAAAGCTCCGGACGCGATTGAGATACAAGGCAAGAACGCCAAGATCAAGCCGAAGAAGAAGCAGGAAACAATTTCGAATAAACAACCTCTGCCGCAGCCGGAACCGGAAGATAATCGCGTAGCATTTGGCGAGGGCGGCCCGGTGAGCGGTCCTTACGGGACGTTCAGCGCGGCCGGGGCGAAAGGCGGGTTTGGATTTACCGGGGGCGGCGGAGATTTTGGCACGCGTTTCGCCTATTACGTGCGTGGCGTGCAGCAGCGGATCTCAGAGAATTGGCTGAAATACGAAGTCGATCCGCGCATTACGAACGCCCAGCGGGTCTATGTCACGTTCGACGTTGCTCGAGATGGGCATCCGAGCAATGTGCGGGTGGAACAGTCCAGCGGCGTGCCATCCTTGGACGTTTCTGCGGTGCGGGCAGTGCAGCGCGTCGACAGTTTCGGGCCACTACCGAATGAGTATTCGGGTAACAAGGTTTCAGTCGAGTTCTGGTTCGACTATAAGCGTTAGTTGGGTTCATCTGCTGTTGAGCGATCCGGTCGATGGGGAATATTGGGGTAATGACAAGTACAGAAACTCTACGCAATTCATTGCAAAACATGGCGTATCGGAATACGATACGGTTATACTCGAAATTATTCTTCTGGCGAATGGACGAGGCCGATAGAAAGTCTTCAAGTCGCTGCCGCAGTTCGAAGCCCTTAGTGCGGGCCCTCATAGTCCTTTGCATCTCTTCTTACTTCGCGATTGCAAGCCAAGCGCAAGATTGGATTAAAACCGGAACGGGCCTTGGGATGGATAAGGTTCGGCTTGCCGTGGCAGACTTCAAGCCCGCGACCGCCGATCCGCAGAATACGGCACTGCTGAAGACCTTCAACGACACGTTGTGGAATGATCTTGATGTTTCGGGCGTAGTCGAATTGGTTTCCAAGAGTTTTTATCCACTGCAATTGCCGGGGCAGCCTCCGGAAGTGAATTTTCTGGCATGGAACGCTCCTCCCCCGAATGCAGCGATGCTGGCGTTCGGAAACTTAGGGGTGGCTAGTGGCAGGCTTACCGTTCAGGGCTGGTTATACGACGTAAAGAATATTCAGTCGCCGCAGGTTTTGGGGAAGCAATACGGAGACACACCGAGCGAAGCCGCGGCGCGCGTGATGGCTCACAAGTTCGCCGATGAGATCATTATGCGGCTTGGCGGCGGCGTTGAAGGAATCGCCGAGACGCAGCTTTACTTTGTCAGCGATCGCAGCGGGCATAAAGAAATCTGGGCCATGGACTACGATGGCTCGAACCAGCACCAATTGACGCATCTGGGTTCCATCGCATTGTCTCCGAGGATTTCACCTGATGGATCGCGGGTCGCATTCAGCGCACTGACAAAGACTGGTTGGGAGATTATGATGTACTCCCTAGAATTGAATCGAATGGTTGGTTTCCCCCACATGGGAGGGACGAATCTGTCGCCAGCGTTTTCGGCGGATGGTTCGAGACTGGCGTTTTCGTCCTCGCGGGCGGGATCTCCGTCGATTTTCGTGGCTGATAGTTCAGGCGCGAGTCCGCATCGGTTGACTACAGGAAAAGGCCCGGATGTTTCTCCCGTGTGGAACCGCCGGACGGATGCACAAATCGCGTTTGTGAGCGGACGGACCGGGCTACCGCAGATCTATACCATCGAAGCGGACGGCACGAACGAACAGCGCTTGACCGATCAGGGGTATGCTGTGTCGCCGAATTGGTCGCCGAATGGGCAGTTCCTTACGTTTGCCTGGGTTCGAAGATACGGACCCGGTGAGCCCGGGGCTTCCGATATTTACTTAATGGATATCGCCAGCAAACAGTTTGTTCAGTTGACGCATGACGGCGGCCGCAACGATTTTCCCTCATGGTCACCTGATGGAAGGCACATTGTGTTCCAGTCGAACCGTTCGGGAAGCTTGCAGGTATGGTCGATGCTGGCGGATGGTTCGAAAGTGCAGCAGTTGACGTTCACCGGTCATAATTCGCAACCGAATTGGAGTTGGAAATAGTAAATAACTTCGTCTGGCCCCGGGGGGCTATAACTTTTGGGGTCGCAGGAGGAATAAAAGTGAAGCAAGCATTGAAATGGTTGTTCCTTATCGTGGGATTAAGCGCCTTGCTCGCATTGGGCGCTTGCAAAAAGAAAGTGGCACCACCACCGCCACCACCGCCTCCGCCACCGACTCCCACTGCTTCGATCTCCGTCGATCCGAGCAGTATTCAAGCGGGACAGTCGGCCACCTTGAGTTGGCAGACCAGTAATGCTACCGACGTGTCGATCGATGGCATTGGCGCGGTGCAGCCGAATGGCTCGCAAAGCGTTTCGCCCACGGATTCCACAACGTATCATCTGACAGCGAAGGGTACGGGGGGCACGCAAGAAGCGACGGCGCGTCTGACCGTCACACAGGCACCGCCACCGCCTCCGCCACCGACGCCAACCGTCACCGACGAAGACCTGTTCTCGCAGAATATCAAGGATGTTTATTTCGATTACGACAAGTCTGATATTCGCGCCGATCAGCAGTCGTTGATTCAGTCTGATGCGCAGTTCCTCAATCAACATCCCAACATCAATATCACGGTTGAGGGGCACTGCGACGAGCGCGGGTCGACAGAATATAACCTGGCACTCGGTGACAAGCGCGCCACCGCCGTGAAGGATGCCCTGACAGGGGCCGGCGTCAGCGCGAGCCGCATCAAGACGATTAGCTATGGCAAAGAAAAGCCATTCTGCACAGAGAGCAACGAGGCTTGCTGGCAGCAGAACCGTCGCGGTCATTTGGTCTACCAGAAGTAAGTTCGAATTTGGGGGACGCAAGGCGTCCCCCATCTTTAAACATGCGGGCTAGGAC
>JASLEQ010000238.1 GCA_030151135.1 Candidatus Sulfotelmatobacter sp.
GGCTTTTACTGGCCCGCGACGCATACGTTTCCAAGCACTGGAATCGATCCGTGCAAAAATCCGGGCTTCCGCCGGAGTCGCGACTTTTACGAATCTTCTGTTCCGAGGCAGCTCACTTTACGGTCGAAAAATCAGCCGCCCAGCTGGGGCTCGGGACGGAAGCCGTTATTCGCATCGAAGTAGACGAAAACTTCCGCATGAGGCCATCGGCGCTCCGCGCGAGCCTGCAGCACGCTGTTGACGAGGGACTTCGGCCGATGGCTGTGGTCGCGACGGCAGGGACCACAGATTTTGGATCTGTCGATCCGCTCGCAGAAATTGCGCTGATTGCGCATGAATGGGGCGCGTGGCTGCACACCGATGCAGCCTATGGCGGAGCGCTATTGTTCTCGCCACAGCATCGAGCCAAGGTGTCAGGTATCGAACTCGCCGATTCGATCACCGTCGACTTTCACAAACTGTTCTGGCAGCCCATTCCCTGCGGCGCATTTCTGCTGCGTGATGGCCGTCACTTCGAAGCAATCCGGTTTCATGCCGACTATCTGAACCCTGCACTTCACGAGGAACAAGGCATTCCAAACCTGGTCACAAACTCGGTGATCACCAGCCGCCGCTTCGATGCTCTGAAACTTTGGATATCGTTCCAGATGATTGGGGCGGAAAAACTCGCCGCGATGATCGATCGCACAATCGGCCTGGCTGCGCATGCAGGGCGTGTCATCGGCGCGAATCCATTATTCGAACTCTGCTGCGAACCCCAACTAAGCACCGTGGTATTTCGTTGCATTGCCGGCGCGCCCCATGACGGCGACTCCCTCAATGCGAAGTTAAGGCAGACTATGTTCAACGAAGGCACTGCCGTGATTGGACATACGCGCGTCCGCAACAAACAGTGGCTCAAGTTCACATGTATGAATCCTGCGACTACCCATGGGCAAATCGACGCCATCATCCGGACGATTGTCGAGCGTTTCCAGTTCTTGGCGGTAGACTGAAAGAATGACCAGCACGACGTTAAACGCACTCTCCCGCGCCGCTTCGGCATACCTGCGATCCGCCATGCATCAGCCCATTCAGTGGCACGAGTGGGGCGCCGAGGCATTCGAGACGGCGAAGAGGGAAAACAAGCCCATGCTGCTTGACATTGGCGCCGTCTGGTGTCACTGGTGTCACGTGATGGACCGCGAGTCCTATGACGATCCTGCGATTGCCGCCATCGTGAACGAGCATTTCGTGGCGATGAAGGTCGATCGTGACGAACGTCCCGACATCGATAGCCGTTACCAGGTGGCTGTGCAGGCTGTGAGTGGACAGGGTGGATGGCCGCTCACCGCATTCCTCACTCCGGATGGCAAGCCGTTTTACGGTGGCACCTATTTTCCACCGGATGAGGGATACGGCCGGCCGAGCTTCCGCCGCGTGTTGCTCAGCATCGCCAATGCCTACAAAGAAAAGCATGGAGACGTGGTAGAACAGGCGGCCATGGTCGAGAGCGCCATCACACAGGCCGAGTCCTTCGCCGGGAAGAGTGGACGCATCTCCGACCGAGTCGTCAGTTCGATCCAGGACTCCGCGCAGAAGATGTTCGATCCGCGGAACGGGGGATTTGGATCGGCTCCGAAATTTCCGCATCCGTCAGCATTGGATTTGCTAATCGAGAGATATGCCCGCACCGCTCTGGCTGGAACATCTGCCTCGGCCGCTACGGCAGAGCAAGGAACCGCAGCGTCTGCCAACTCACCCCTGCGTCATCTCATCGTCACCACAATGGAGCACATGGCGCATGGCGGTGTTTACGACCAACTTGGCGGAGGCTTTCATCGATACTCCGTCGACGAGCATTGGATTGTTCCGCATTTCGAAAAGATGTCGTATGACAACTCCGAACTGCTCAAGAATTATGTGCACCTCTATCAAGCGACAGGCCAGCATTTTTTTGCAGAGATCGCGCAAGATATTATCCGCTGGATGGATGAGTGGCTGAGCGACCGCGAGCACGGAGGTTTCTACGCTTCGCAGGATGCCGACATCAACATGGAGGACGACGGCGACTATTTCACCTGGACGCTCGATGAGGCCAGAGCGGTGTTGACGGAGGAAGAAGCGCAGGCAGCGTGCCTGCGCTACGACATCAACGAAGTCGGCGAGATGCATCACAATCCCGCGAAGAATGTGCTCTATGTGCGTGCGTCGATCGATGAAATCAGTAAACGGATGAATGTTTCGCCAGAACGCGTGAGCGAATTTCTCATATCGGCAACCACGAAGATGTATGCCGCGCGACTCAAGCGGCCCACTCCTTACGTCGATAAAACGGTCTACGTCGGCTGGAATGCTCTAGCCATTTCGGCTTATCTTGAAGCCGCCAAAGTGATGGACCTGCCAGAGGCGAGACGGTTCGCCTTGCGGTCTTTGGATCGCATCCTGGCTGTGGCATGGAAACACGGTGCCGCCAGAAACACAACCGGGAGCGCCCCCGGCACCTTGCTGCATGTCGTTGCGTACTCCGATCCCAATGCCGAGCATCGTGAAATTCCGGGCATGCTCGAAGATTATGCCTTCACGGCCCTGGCCTGTCTCGACGCCTACGAGACGACCGCTGACCTGAGCTATTTCAATTTCGCGCGTGCCATCACCGACAGCATGATGGCCCGCTTCTTTGATTCCACATCCGGGGGATTCTTCGACAACGAACTGCCAGACGGTAAGAGCTTTGGGGTTCTGGCCACGCGCCGCAAGCCGCTGCAGGACTCCCCTACACCCGCTGGAAATCCGATGGCTGCAATTGCCCTTCTGCGCCTGCATCACTACACGGGACTGGCCGAGTATCGCAACCAGGCCGAACAGACTCTCGAGACCTTCGCAGGAATTGCGGAGCAGTTCGGGATCTTCGCAGCGACGTACGGGATTGCGGTGCTGCACTTCCTTCAAAGCCCCGTGCAGGTGGTTGTCATTGATCAGGAAGACGGACTCGCGGACGAACTCTACGAAGCTGCCGTGGAATGGTTCGCATTCGGCAAAGCTATATTGCGTCTGCCCGCGAATCAAACTGTTGCGCAGAATTTGCCGGCGGCGTTGGCGGAGACAATTCCGAATCTGCCGCAGATGAAGGATGGAAAATCGTTCGCCGTGCTCTGTTCAGGGATGAGTTGCCAACCACCTGTCTTCACCGTGGGCGCACTGAAAGAGGCACTGGCTGGAGCGCTTCGCGCCTGACTTCGACAGGCAAAAATAGGGGCTGGCGGGTTCTAATGTCCGTCAGCCCGGATTGTTCAAGCCCTTTCTGACTCGGCCCAGTTACTGCAGGTTACTTCGGTTACTTGCTACCTTGTCGATCTACGACTATTTTCCTTGTTGCGAGCAGTTGCGGCCGGGTTCGCACAGTGGAAGCGGACCGCCGTCCTGGGCGGGAACCTGTTGGACGGAAGCCGCTACGAATGTAATTGCTACTCCTACCATCAGGATTGCGATCCTGATTGCACGTTTCATGGGTTCGTCTCCTATTTCCGCGTAGAAGGCGTCGGGAAACGTCTGTTCACGCGGACGGGAATTATAGGACACGTGTCAAGTTTCCTGTGCAGAAATTTTCATACAGGAAGTTCCTCTATACTCCCTCTTTCAGTTCTGGCCAACCATCTACCAATTAGTACGCTTATCCCTTAGTCGCTTAGAAGGATTCGTGAAAGTTTTTGTTGAAGTTTCCCTGCAAGAAAATACCCCTTGCTCGAGCCCTCGGATCTGTTACGAAACCCGAACACTACGGCCTTGCCTTACGGAGAATTCCCTAATGGCAAAGGCGGCTCTAGGGGAAGCTACTCAGTAATTGCGTGTCTAGGAACTAGTTTTTTCGAGTTGTGCGGCTTATGAAGGAACCGGTGCCGCCGGAAGAGGCGGCGGCGCCATCCGCCAGTGGAGGTACGGCAGAGACATTTGGCGTCCGCGCGAGCGCCCGATCGACCATCCCTTCGAACATCGGAATGAGCGAGTCCGCCGGAAGCGGGTGGTGAATATCGGAAATGCTCTGTTCCCATCGCTGGGTCTGTAGCAGGGATCGAGAGACGTCCCGGGAAGGCCGCTTTACGGCGAAGTAACCGAGCCATAGAGCCAGGCTACTGTTATAGGCGATCATGTTGATGATACTTATCCATGTCTCGCTGAGGTGATTGCCCACCCACGAACTGATAAGGATCAGTTCGATAACGGCGAACGATCCAAAGCCCAAGGCGATCCCGAAGCTGTATTGCTTCCTGCTTACGCCCAGGAACTGCGCAAAGAAAAGCAAGAACATGACCATGCCGACCTGGATGATCCGCACACAACGCTGTGAGGTCATGATGGCCTGCATCCAAGGAGCAACCTGGGGTGAGTTGGTGGAAATGGAAACCACGGCTGCGACCAGCAACATCACGAGGCCGGCCCATTTGAACAGCACCGTGCCCAGGTCGCGCAGCGTATGGAAAAAGCGGAATACCTCAACGAAGACTTCGTGAATCACCAGGAATCCGCAGGTCACGCTGATGGCGCTCGTCGCCCAGTACATGTAAAACATGGCGCTATAACCGCGCCAGACATAGGCCGGAAATACAATCCCGAACGATACCAACTGGGTAATCAGGTAGGCAAAGAAGAACCGGAAATTCCGCAACAGCCCGCGACGCACCATGAACACGGCAATGCCGGTCTGCAGCACTGGATGAAGAATCCATAGGCCGTAATACAGGAATTTGAGTTGATCGCTCATCGTCCTAATTCGT
>JASLEQ010000284.1 GCA_030151135.1 Candidatus Sulfotelmatobacter sp.
GTTGAATAGGTCCCCAAACGCAACGCCGCGATGTGCCGCCTCTTTCTGAAAGTCCGGCCCTGCGGAATTGCCGACTTCAACGAACTTACCGTTGCCCAGATTGCGAAAAAGGGAATTGGGCTCGGGATATTTGCGCCTTCCAAGTTCGGCGATGTTGTCGAGCACATTGGCGCGCGCAACGAACAGGTCCTTCCACCCGTCGTTGTCAAAGTCAAAAATGCCATTCCCCCAACCTGACATCTCATTAGTGGCTCGCAATCCACTCTCTTGCGTCAGATCGTCGAACTCACCATTTCCCTGGTTGATCAGCAGCGGAAACGACTCGTGCTCCACGGCCGTATACCAGATGTCGGGACGTCCATCATTGTTGACGTCCTGGAAACTTGAGCCCATCCCCGATAAAGCCGTGCCATCCGGCGCATAGGCCACACCCGCTTGCGTCCCCACTTCCTCAAACTTTTTTCCGCCCAGGTTGTGAAACAGAAATCCTGGAGTAGTGTCGTTCGCCACAAAGGCGTCAAGAAATCCATCGCCATCGTAGTCGGCGAACGAAACGCTCATTCCTTTTCCCATGCGCGATGAGATCCCAGTTTCCTGGGATACGTCTGTGAATGTGCCATCGCCGTTATTGCGGTAGAGGCTGTTGTGCAGCGACTGGTAAACCTTCGGATGGCAGTAGCCGCGGACTCCGCTTTTCACGTGGCAGAACGGATCCTTGTTCACTTCCCAGACGCAGTAGTTCACCACGAACAAGTCCAGCTTGCCGTCGTTGTTGTAATCGAACCAACCTGCGCCGGCGGACCACATCTTCTTGCCATTCATCTCCGCCCCACCGAGGCCCGCTTTGGCAGTTACATCTGTGAAGGTGCCATCGCCGTTGTTGTGAAACAGTTGATTGCCGGTAACGTTCGCTAAAAAAATGTCGGGTCGACCGTCGTTGTCATAATCCCCAACGGCCACTCCCATTCCGTAGCCCGCTCCCGCGACTCCGGCGCGCTCGGTCACGTCAGTAAATGTACCGTCGTGATTGTTGTGATAGAGACGGTTCCAGTATGTAGGCGATTCCTTCTGCAAGGAGGGGATTGCGGCTCCGTTCACAAGATAAATGTCGAGCCAGCCGTCGCCATCGTAGTCGAGCAACGCGACTCCAGCGACCATGGTTTCGATCTGATTCTTGTTGGGCGTCGGAGAGTTCTGGGTAATGAAGTTGACTCCGGATTTGGCGGCGATATTCTCAAAGCGAATTGCGGGCGGGTCCGGTGGACTCGCCAATCCGAGAACACCCAAAGCGATAGACAGCGTAATGATGAAATAACGCATGAAAAATGGATTCCTCAAGACACCGGCTGACTAGGAAGCTCTACAGGCGGTGCGCGCGGATCCGAGACTAACCTCAGATTTTACCAACTCGCCGCTGCGGAACGACCGATCTGAGCTTCCCCACTGTCCGAAGTCATTACGAATTGGAACTGGGAACGACGGCTAACACGTTCAAGTAGGGAGAGCGCGCAGGGCCGGACGATATTACCTCCAAGCCCTGCGAACCCTGCCCGCGAGTTTCAGCCCCAGACTCAGTGTCTTTGATATAGGCCACCGACGGAAGCCAATCCGTTCCCGAGGTCAACTTTTGGCAGCGAATTTGTTAACTTTGCGGCGGCCGCGTTCGCCTGTCGAAGTTGATCTTCGGTCAGAATGCCCGAGAGCTTCCGCAATTCTTGCTCGGCATTCTTCTCGCCGCGCTCTGCCGCCGCTTTGTACCAGGTGTAAGCAGCTGTGTAGTCCAGGGGCACACCTTTCCCGTGTTCATAAAGATAGCCCAGATCGAGCTGGGCGGAGGCGTACCCCTGTTCCGCGGCCATCCGCACCCAGCTCGCGGCTTGCTTAGTGTCTTTCGCGACGCCTACTCCCTTGTAATACATCCAGGCGAGGTTTTGTTGCGCGGGAGCGTACCCGAGTTCCGCTGCCGCCCGGAACAAGGCTGCGGCTCGCTCACCACTCTTGGGTTCGCCTTTGCCAAGCAGATACATCGACGCGAGATTGCACTGAGCGACTGGGTTACCGTGATCTGCCGCTTTTTGGTACCAAGCTGCAGCCTCACTGAGATTTTTCTTCACGCCTTCGCCGCGTTCATACATCGAGCCCAAATTGTTCTGCGCGGTGGGATGTCCTTCGTTCGCGGCGGCTGAGTAGGAGAGGAAGGCTTGGCCGTAATCCCTCTTTACTCCCAGTCCGTGCTCGTACATATAGCCCAATGTGAACTTTGCATCCATGGATCCCTGCGTCTCTGCCTTTTTGTACCACCTGATGGCCTCCTCGTAGTCCGTTGGAACGCCGCTGCCGGTCATGTAGGCCCATCCCAGCTTGTACTGCGCTTCAGTATTTCCGTCCCTGGCCTGCTGTTGGAGTGAGGCGACGTCTTGCAGTTTCTTGCCGTTAGCTCCTCTGGTTTGATTTTGTACCGTTGTAACCGTAGCGAAAAGATAGAACGAAAGTGATGGCAGTAACGTAAAGGCTAGCAGCGCTCTTCGATTCATCTCAATGTCCCCTCTGTCGTCAAATTCACCCGGGTTGTGTTTCCACGGGAGAGCCCTGTTTTGTGGATCTATTTCCATGCAGCAGGGCTTGCGGGAGATTGACGTTTTGCACAGCGGTACAGAGGCAAACGAGATTCGCACGAGTGGATCACGAGATAACGTGATGAGCCGACGCAACATACGTCCTGTCTCACGCGTTGTTTAGGTATGTCGCGGAGCGCTCACTAACTTCGGTGACAGAACAACGTCCAAATCAGAGGTGAAGTCCATGCCAGATTCGCGACTGCCTGCTATCGTCCGCTTTGACATTTTCGAAATTGACCTTCAAGCAGGTGAGTTGCGCAAGGAGGGTCGCAGAGTCAAAGTACAAGAACAGCCGTTTCGTGTTTTGTCTTTCCTGCTTGAGCGCGCAGGGGAGGTCGTCACGAGGGAAGAATTGCGGGAGCGACTGTGGCCTGCGGATACCTTTGTGGGGTTTGACCACGGATTGAACAGTGCTGTGGGAAGGTTGCGGGAAGCGTTAGGGGATTCGGCTGACAATCCTCGCTTTGTTGAGACAATTGCGAAACGGGGCTACCGCTTTATTGCGGCTTTGCAGAAAACCAATCAGCCGCTGGTGACGGCCACAGTAAAGCTCGACGACGATCCGCATGTCACCCGCCGCCGTAACCCTGTCAGATTTAAGATCGTCATCGCTGCTGGTCTCGTTCTTGTTTGCGCCAGTGTGGCCGCCCTGATTTATCCGAACACCGCTGCTCCGCCGCAGGGAAAAATCGAAGTTGTTCCCCTGGTGGCTCTGCACGGATTCCAGGCTACACCGGCCTTTTCGCCCGACGGTACGCTCGTCGCATTTCGTCAAAGTGATGGGATACGAAGGACCGGCATCTACACGGCTGCAGTGGGAGGCGAGAAAACAGTCCAACTCACGAATGATTCCGGCGATTGTTGTCCGACCTGGTCTCCGGATGGGCGGCAGATCGCTTTCAGTCGCTATTCGGATCATCTCCACACAATTTTGATGGTCCCCGCTCTGGGCGGGATCGAGCATCGCCTGTATCGCGGAGCGGATACGATGGGAGGAGGTTTATCGTGGTCTCCGGACGGGAGTTCCATTGCTTTCGTAGCAAGCCCTTCGGCAGACCGGACCCGCTCTTCGATTTCGTTTCTATCGCTCAACGACTACAGCACACACGAAGTCACATCACCGCCCCCGGGCTATCTCGATCGTTCTCCCACGTTTTCTCCTGACGGCAAGCGATTAGCGTTTATCCGATCCACCATAGCGGGAGTCAGCAACGATATCTACGTGATGTCTCTGAATGGCGGGAGCCCAAGGCGACTCACCTTCGACAACCGTCCGATTATGGGATCGCCCACATGGACCGGCGATAGTCAGGAAATCATATTCTCTTCCGATCGAGGCGTCGCCACGGGCTTGTGGAGGGTTTCAGCTACAGGCTGCACTCCTACTCCAGTGGCGGGCCCCGTTGGCGAGGCGATGTGGCCCTCCATACCCACAAATGGCAAACATGCTCTTGTGTACGAGCAGGGCGCTTTTAAATCTAATATCTGGCGACTCAATTTGCGGGATGCAATGCACCATGACAAACCGGTCACGATTGTTTCTGAAAAGGGTGACAAGATGCGTCCGGAATTGTCGCCTGATGGTCAGCACGTAGCATTCGAATCAAACCGTCTGGGGTTTTGGGATCTCTGGACCTGCAACCTCGAGAAGGGAGGGGAATGCGGACAGATCACATCTTTGCATGGAACTGCGGGGCGTGCGCGCTGGTCTCCGAACGGACGCTACATCGCCTTCGAATTTCATCCCAACGAGCACAGCGAGATTTATGTCGTAGAAGTGCCGGACGGAATTCCACATCTCTTGCCAACGATTGCGGGAGCAGACAACTTGTCGCCGAGCTGGTCGCGAGATGGTAACTGGCTCTATTTCGCCTCGAAGAAAGGATCGGAAGTTTTCCAGATATGGAAAATTCCTGTGCAAGGCGGCGCGCCAGTGCAGATTACCAAGAAAGGAGGAATCTCTGCCGTGGAGTCGCCGGATGGCCGCTACCTTTATTACTCCAAGTTCGAACATGGCGGAGTATGGCGTGTGCCAACCCCGGGCGGCGAGGAGACGCAAATACTAGATATCGGCGGCGACGGCTGGCCGAACTGGGCGCTTAGTTCGCAAGGTATTTATTTTTTGTCATTTGCCAAGTTTTCGCACCCCACGATCCAGTACCTCGATTTTGCGTCAGGAAAGACGCATCCGGTACTGCTTTTGGATCGAGATGCCGGGTGGGGCCTCAGCATTTCAGGCGATGGAAAGTCGTTGGTTTATACGCAGGACGATTTCGCCGAATCGAATCTCATGATGGTGGAAAACTTCCGGTAATTCTCATCGTCCAGCAGATCGCAACAGATCAAGGATTGCCGGCTCGATTGCAAGCGAAACCGCCCCTCTCAAAACGGCTGAGTTGCCCAAACCTCCAAGGGCAACTCTTGCGACGGCGAATTCGCTGCCTTCGAGCAGTCGAGTTACTTCCTTCAACAAAACCAGATGGTTGCCCACTTCTCCCCCCAGCAAAATGAGGTTCGGATTGAGAATGAGAGCAAGATCGAGAATCACATCCGTCAGAATCATGGCTCGCTGCCGCAGAATTCTCTTTGCTTTGACATTCCCGGTATCCGCGAGGTCCCAAACATCAGCAGCACGGTTAACAGAATGGCGGATCTTTGAAACGGATCGGCCGGAATGCCAACTTTTCAGGATGCCTGAGGTGGAAAGAGCCGCTTCAAGCTTGCCGTATTTGTGAATCGCCGGATGCTCCCTCGAAATGCTTGGGACACGTAAGTAGCCGATCTCGCCCGCCGACCATTGCGATCCCCGGTAAATATTGCCGTTGAGAAAGATACCGGCGCCTACGCCTTCTTCGATGGTGATGAAAACGAAATTTGTCTCTCCGACCGCCGCTCCAGAGTGACGTTCGCCGGCTGCCCCCAGATTCGTGTCATTGTCAACAAGGACGGGGCACTGAAGTTCCCGTGAGAGCATCGTGCCGAGGGGAATGTGGCTCCAATTTTGGAGAGCGGTAAAAGCGAGGACGGTTCCTTCATCTACATTCACAATTGCTGGCACGCCGACTGTGGCCCGCAGCAACCGCACCTTTGACAACTTTTTCATTCGCAACAAGCGACGTAATTCTTTTCCAACTTGCTGGCAAATTTGTTCTGGCGTGCTCATCGACTTATCAATGGCTACGTTGCAGTGGGCCAGTTTATCTGCGTTCAAATCGGTAACCAGGATTCGGATTGCGTCGCGTGTGATTTCTACACCCGCGATGCAACCGCGGTGCGCGTTAAAACTCACAATGTCGGGAGGCCGGCCGCCGGTAGAATCTCCTTCGCCGAGCGCCTCAACCAACCCTGCGGAAATGAGGGTGCCAATTACATTCGTGACCGAGGGCGCGCTCAAGCCGGACGCGCGAACCAGGTCTGCCTTCGAGCAGGGGCCTAACTCACGCAGGAGCCGGAGCAGCATTTCGGCGTTAGTCTGCCGGATCAGCGGAGGCCGCCCAATCAAGATGGATTTACCTGTCATCGAAGAATCTTCGTAAGCATTCCAGCCGACGGAAGACCGTCGGCAACGGATCATCGTAATTGATTGCCCCGTAGAGAGCCCGCAGTTTCCCCTCTCCCACTCTGGCAATCACGGACTCAAAACATTCTAATGATTATTAACAATGTTTGGCTTACAATATTTCGAGCACGCCACAACCGGCCTGGTGGGCGCTTCTCGGCGCCAAAGTTGCCGCATAGCTTCTCGCTTTAAGGATGGTGATCAAGTGCTTTCATCGCGAGCTTCTCGATGCTGTGTTTCGATGAGCTGTCTTTGGTTCGTCGCGATATCGCTAGCCGCATTCGCAGGTGATAACACTGCGCAAAGCGCAGCGCCGAAGTTCCACGTGATTGCGCTGGCCGAAGTAAACAGCATTCATCGGCCCTTCGTGGATGGGGCGAAAGTCTGGCTGCAACAGCAGGCGATTGATAACAATTTCTCTGTCGATTACATCGAGAACACCGACAAAATCGACGAGGCTTTCCTGTCCCATTATCAACTTTTTATCCAGCTGGACTATCCGCCTTACGCATGGAAACCGCAAGCCGTAGCGGCATTTACCAAGTACATCGAAGAAGGCCGTGGAGGATGGATTGGATTTCACCATGCTGCGCTGCTCGGCGAATTCGATGGGTATCCCATGTGGCAGTGGTTCTCAGGGTTCATGGGCGGGATCCGCTTTACCGACTACATTCCAAAATTTGCCACGGCCACTGTGATCGTGGAAGACAAATCCCATCCAGTGATGAAGGGTGTCGCGCCGTCATTCGTCATAGAAAATGAGGAATGGTACACGTGGGACAAATCACCACGGCCGAATGTTCACGTCCTGGCCCATGTCGATGAATCGACCTATTCACCGGATACGCCCACGAAGATGGGCGGAGATCACCCGGAGATCTGGTCAAACGAACACATGAAGGCGCGGAATGTATACATCTTTATGGGCCACCATCCTGAGCTCTTTCAGAATTCGGCCTTCACCACGATCTTTCATAATTCGATTTTGTGGGCGGCGCATCAATGAGATTTCGGCAATTCTTGATTGCGTGTGCGTCAATGGCATTGGCAGTGCCGGCATTATTCGGGCAGCAGAGCCGGTTTAAAGTGCTGGCGTTCTATTCCGAAACCACGGAACCGGATCATGTTCAGTTCGCCCACGATGCGGTGAAGTTCCTGACTGAGCGGGCGGCGAAAGAGCACTTCCTCTTCGAGTCCACCAGCAAATGGGAGGATCTGAATGATGAACGGCTGCATGGCTATCAGCTTGTCTTGTGGTTGAACGAATCTCCCTCCAAAACTGAGCAGAGACGCGCGTTCGAGCGCTACATGGAGCACGGCGGGGCCTGGTTGGGCTTTCATGCGGCGGGCTATAACGATAGGGACACAAACTGGCCGTGGTACGTGGATTTCCTGGGAGGCGCTGTGTTTTCCATGAATAGCTGGCCACCCCTTCCGGCGAAAATCAGCATCGATGATCCGGCGCACGCTATTATGACGGGGGTTCCTCGCGAGTTCGAATCGCCGTCGAACGAGTGGTATATCTGGAAGCCTGATCCGCGGACTAATCCCAGTGTTCGAATTCTCGCCACGCTGGATCCATCGAACTATCCGATCGGATTCAAAGACATTTTGACCAGCGGCGATCTGCCCGTTGTCTGGACGAATACGAAATACAAGATGCTCTATATGAACATGGGGCACGGCGACAAGATTTTCACCGGCCCGATCCAGAACAGTCTGATCGACAACGCGGTGAATTGGCTAGGCACGGGTGCAGTGCAAGGACCGGGCAATCAACCAACGTCCGGCAACGCGCACGGAATAGACGCAGAGGGAAGTGGAATTCGCATTAGTGCGCACGGGATTGTGGTCAATCCGGAAACCGGAAAGTTCTACGCAGTAAATACGGCGAAGAATGCCGTGATCTCGCTCGACGGCAACGGCCGTTTTCTATCCAGCATTCCGGTTGGTACGGAGCCTGTATCGATTGCATTGAATCCCGATACGAATCGCATCTATGTGACGAATTCCGGAAGCGGCAACGTGACGGTGATCAATGGAAATACCGACAAAGTCATTGCCACTGTGCCAGTGGGCGATCTTCCGTACACAATTACTGTGAACCGGGCGTCGAACAAGATCTATGTTTCGCGCACATTCAGCGACGTCACGGTCATCATCGACGGAAAAACGAATGAGCCCAGCACCGTCAAAGCCGGCGTCGGCGATGCTGTAGCCGCGGAGTCCCTAGATACCGGCACATACATGACCAGCTACGAGTCGAGGCAGGTAGTCTTTTTCGATACCACGACTGGTCAAATCTCGAAGATCGAGACGCCCGATCACATGTGGGCGATGGCGGCCAGCCCAGCGACAAAAAAGGTTTACTCCGTAAGCGTTGGGAATTCGAACGTGACTGTCATTGACGAACGCTCTCACGCCGCCAAGGTTGTGAAGACGGGACAGATCCCGTGCGCGGTTGCCGTCGACCCAACGTCAGGAACCGCGTTTGTCTCGAATTTCGGGAGCAATAATGTCACGGTTATTAACGGCGCCAGCGACTCGGTCGTAACGACCGTGAGCGTTGGCCCGAAACCCCAGACGATTGCGGTCGATTCGAGCGATCATAAGGTCTATGTTGCGAGCATGCATGAGAACACCGTAACAGTTGTTGATGGGACCAACTATTCAGTGCTGGGCACTGTGAAAACGAAGGACGCACCGTTTGCCGTTGCGGTCAACAACAAGACTCATGTCGCGGCCGTGCTCAGCCTCGATGGCGAGGTAACTCTGATCGACGGAGCAACCCTGACGACATCGTCGCCTTCGATTCCGAAAGAAAAGCAATAAAGGCCGAGCAGGAGGAAGCAGTGAAAACGGTTCAAGCACACAATCTTTGGAAACTCGGCGCAGTCGTCGCTCTTTCCCTGACTGCATGGGCCCAGCAGAACCATCCCATTCTCGCCATCGGCTCGCAAGCCCCGAATTTTGAACTGCCTGGAGTGGATGGAAGGATCCACAAACTTTCCGATTACTCTGCCAGCCCGGTCCTGGTAGTGATCTTCATCTGCAATCATTGCCCGATCGCGCAGATGTACGAGGCGCGTGTAGAGCAATTGGCCGCTGACTACAAGGGCCGAGGGGTGAGCGTCGTTGCCATTGAGCCCAACGATCCCAAGGCGATTACGATCGATGAACTCGATTCTTCGGACATGAGCGACAGCCTTGAAGAGATGAAGATCCGTGCCCAGTACAAACATCTGACGTATCCGTATCTCTACGACGGAGAAACACAGTCCGTAACGGAAGCGTACGGGCCGCAGGCAACTCCGCATGCCTTCGTCTTCGACAGCAGCCGCCAGCTTCGCTATGAAGGACGCGTGGACAATAGCTACCGCACCGAACTCGTGAAGACTCATGAAGTGCGAGATGCCATTGATGCACTCCTGGCGAATCGAGAAGTGGCCGTCAAGCACACGGGTGTTTTCGGATGTTCGACGAAGTGGAAAGAGAAGCATGCAGCCCAAGTGGAGGCGCTGCGCAAAATCGAATCACAGCCCGTTCAATTGGACATGGTGTCGGCGACGGATCTGAAAAAGTTACACAGCAATCCTGACAAGAAAATGATGCTGGTCAGTTTTTGGGCAACGTGGTGCGGTTCCTGCATCCACGAGTTTCCCGATCTCGAGGACACCTATCGCATGTATAGCGTGCGCGATTTCGAACTTGTCACGGTTGCCGCCAATATGCCCGACGAGAAAGATTCGGTGATGCGGTTGCTGCAGAAGTTTCATGCAACAAGCCGCAATTTGCTCTTCGATTCCAGTGATACGGCAGCGCTGCAAGCCGCCTTCGATCCCAAATGGGAGTCGGCGGTTCCGTATACAGTTTTGATCGCTCCCGACGGGGAAGTCTTGTATCAGAAACAAGGCTCCGTCGACATTCTCGAATTGCGGCGGACCATCCTGGCAAACATGCCTTCCGATTACGAAGGCTTCAACCGGTATTGGCTGGAACGCTGAACACAGTGACATCAATGCTCTACCGCATCGTTGGATAACGCGATCGCGGTTTCTTTCTTCGGAGATCGATTGAAATGAAGCACATTCCTCTCGCACTTCTTACCGTTATTCTCGCGGTCGCGGCGCAATCGTGGGCTGGGGATAACATCCCGAAGGCCGCATGGCGCAGGGGGCTGGGTCTTCCGCTGGAGAATCCTGGAGCGACGCGCGTCCCGGGCAATATCGATGACGGCTACTGGCAAGGGGCGCCGGTCGGTGGATTCGGCTCAGGAACTTTTTCGCGCAGTTACCGCGGCGACTTTTCCCGATGGCATATCAAGGCTGGCGTTCATAAGTACGTTCCTGTCTATTCGAACCAGTTTGCGATGTTTCAGCAGACGGAAGGCGATCCGCAAGGTGCGGCGCGTGTCTTGATGACGGACCATCCGTCCGACAAAGCACTCAGCAGTTGGCAGTGGGACTACCCCGTGGGTGCGGGGGAGTATGCCGCTCTGTATCCGAAATCCTGGTATGACTACAAGTGGAACCAGTTTCCCGCACACGTTGTCCTCGAGCAATTCTCGCCGGTATTGCCGGACAACTACCGCGAGTCGAGCTATCCGATCGCGGTCTACCGGTGGCACGCGGAGAATCCCACCAGCAAGACCGTCACAGTTTCAGTCCTCCTATCCTGGACAAATATGGTGGGCTGGTTTCGAACTTTCACACGCGATTTCCAGGGCGCGCCCAACCAGGGGAATCACAATGATTTCGTAAGCGAAAAAACGGCTTCCGGCTTGATGAAGGGAGTTGTCTTTGACCGCAATCACGCGGGATCGTCACTGCGCGAAGCCGACGGTCAATTCGCGATCGCCGCCATCGAATCGCCTGGAGTAGAGGTCAGCTACCAGGCTTCATTTGCCGCTGATGGCGATGGAAAAATCATTTGGAGCCGCTTCTCAAAGGACGGACGACTGGCGAACAATGCAACCTCTTGGGTCAGCGACGGCGAGAAACTCGCGGGCGCTATAGCAGTCCGATTCACGCTGCAGCCCGGAGAGAAAAAGATCGTTCCCATGGTTATCTCCTGGGACTTTCCGGTCGTGCAGTTCGGCGAAGGCCGTGACTGGAATCGACGGTATACCGACTTCTACGGTGCAAGCGGCAATAATGCCTGGGCGATTGCGCGTGACGGTCTGAAGAACGCCACACAATGGAGCGATGCCGTCGATGCATGGCAGGCTCCCTACATTAATGATGAGAGCAAGCCCCTTTGGTATCGAGGCATGCTCTTCAACGAGCTGTACGTCTTAACCGACGGAGGTACATTCTGGGGGCGGCCTGCAGGCTCCGATCGCAGGGGTCCGCCATCATTCGCCTTGCTTGAGTGCTTTGATTACGCGTACTACGGAACCCTGGACGTCCGCTTCTATGCCTCGATGCCCCTGCTGAAGTTCTGGCCTGAGATCGACAAGCAGGTTTTGCGCGAGTTCGCGGATACCGTTCCCAAAGAGTGGCCCGAAAAAGGGCAGTGGGTCTGGAAATCACAGCAGCAGGACGAGCCCAGCCTGCACAAGCGAAAGAAAAAAGGAGCCGTTCCTCACGATCTCGGCGTGCCCGAGGGCGATCCTTTTATCGCCGTGAATGAACCGGGGTGGCAGGACACGAACGATTGGAAAGATCTGAACTCGAAGTTTGTTCTGATGGTTTATCGGGACTACGTGCTAACCGGAAAAACTGACAAAACATTCCTGCGCGACATGTTCCCCGCAGTGAAAGAGGCAATGATGTACTTGCGACAGTTCGATCACGGCGCAGGAATTCCGGAAAACAGCGGCTACCCCGATCAGACCTACGATTCCTGGGTGGTGCGAGGAGTGAGTGCTTATTACGGCGGCCTGTGGCTCGGCGCGGTGCGCGCGACTGAGGAGATGGCTAAAAGTCTGGGAGACACGAACACTCAATC
>JASLEQ010000368.1 GCA_030151135.1 Candidatus Sulfotelmatobacter sp.
CGATCAACTTCTGGTCGGTGCGCTGCCGGCCGAGGGTGATGACATCGCCGGTGAGCACGCGGGGTCCCTCGTAGATGTGGTAGACGACTTCGATGTGATGGGAATCCTGTTTGGAAACTGAGGTGGCGGTGGCGCGGAAACTCGCATTCAAATAGCCGGCGCGGAGATAGTTAGCGATCACGGTGGCGCGATCGTTCTGCACGTGAAGCTGAGAATAGGGCTGGCCTTCTGCGAGTTTGAGTCCGTGGGGCGCGTATTGCGAGGACGGGAAGGTATCGGCACCCTGGACCTTGAGAGAAGTCACAATATCGCGTGGGCCTTCGGTGACGCGAAAGGAGACGGTGACGTCTCCGCCCTTGTTGACGACGGTAGGCACGATGGTGACACTGCTGAAGCCTTCGGACTCGTAGACTGCCTTCAGATTTTTAACGCTCTGGGTGACGAGCTGGTCGCTGAATTTGCCGTGGGATAGGAAGTGCTTTTTGGCCACGGCAAGATGGGGCGTTAACTGGTCAGAATGCAGATCTTTGTTGCCTACTAATTTGACATCCTCAACATTGTGCTTCTTTTCTTTGGTGATTTGATAAACGACGTTGTCGCCTTTCGGTCCTTTATCCATATGGGCGTCCACCTTGACATCGAAGTAGCCCTTTGACTGGTAGTAGGAGGCGAGCGCCAGGCGGCCTTCCTCCACCGATTCTTCGTCGACTCCGATGCCCTGGTATTCAGGGAGCAGGGTTTTTTTGGTCCATGGCCACACGTGAGCGCCTTCAATCTTGACCCGGACCACGTCGCCGGGATCGATGTTGAAGTGGATGTCGGCGCGGTTGGTGTCGGCGTGATATTCGGCACCGGAGAGTTTGACCTGGGCATCGAGCAGGCCGCGCTTCTGCAACTGGGTGGAGAGGTAGGTGGCCGCACGGGTGAGCGTGGCGTAGTGATAGATCTTGCCGGGTCGGATCGCGACGGTGCGAGCGCGCGCCATGAGGGTTTGGAGGCTATGCGCGAGGCGCTGCTGGTCGGGCGTTGAAACCCCGTCGATGACGATGCTGCCGAATCTGGCGCGTTTGCCGAGAGTGACGGGAAAGGAAACATTGACGATGGCGTGCTGCTGATCCTCTTCCAGATTTGTCTTCACATCAGCCTGGAAGTATCCCACCTGGCGAAAAAATTTGAGGAGCGCCTGCCGGTCCGCTTCGACCTCGGCGGAGTTGAAGGGAGCCTGGATGGGGTAGTTAGCGATCTGCACAAGGCGCGAATAAGGGAACTGCTGGGCGCCAGGGAACTTGAAGATGCCGTAGAAGACAGCGGGCTGGACAACGTAAATGACGCGAACGCCGTCGGCTTCGGGATTTACGTCGATGCGCATGCCTTGAAACTTGCCGGCGGCCTGGATGGCTGCCGAAGTTTGATCGACCTTCTTCTCGTCGAACGGCTCACCCAGTTTCTGCACGAACTGCGCCTCGAATTTCGCGGCATCGATATCTGTTCGCCCGGCGACCTGGATGCTTGTCACTTTCTGGCCCTCGTATGAGGAAAGAATTCCGCCGGGCGAGCCGGGATAATTCGGAACGGTGGTGGCCGCGGGATGAGCATTTTCAGCCGGTGTGGAGCGCTCCTCGGGAGTGGTTCTCGATTTTTGCGCGGGCGCTGCCGGCGAGGTTTGCGCAGGCTCGGTCGGGGGAGGAGCCTGCGCGAGGAGAAGCGACGGAAGTGCAGCAAGGGTGATGAGGAGAAAGACGGGAAGAAAGTGACGGCGAAACCGGCCGGACTGCGGCCCGATTTCAGCAAGATCCGAGTTGGTGCAGACCGGCCAAAAGGTAGGGAATCCCACCTGCGATGTGATGCTCGGGTCGGAACCTTGGTTGACCAAAGATCGCGCCTCCTAGGCACGGTGCACAACTGCTCTTTACAGTTTTACTTGCGAGACTACCGCCACCACCATACGATGCATCCATACGCGGAGTGGGGTTTGCCAACGCCGGTCTGATTGGGGAGGACCGGAGCGGAGAGGCGGCCCTCATTCAACGTAAACTTCCCGTCAATTCCCGGAGGCGCATATTTCAACCCTGGGGTCCAATGTCGATGTTCGTCTGGGCCAATACGAGCGGCGGGTGTGGGATTTTGTTTCCCGTTCGCCGTTGAAGTCGTTGTGGAACCTGCGGGGAGTGCCAGCCAGAGTGGTGGCGGTTCGCACCTGGAAGGCGATTGTCGATGACCGGATTTTCGGGCACGCAGCGGAACTTGGGTTTTATTTTCTGTTTGCTCTTTTTCCGACTCTGTTCAGCGCCAGCTCGATTCTGGGCCTGATTGCGCGCTCGGCGACACGCTATTTCGATCGCCTGCTCCATTATCTCGCGCTGGTGATCCCGACCCAGGCTTTCGGAATTGTATTGCACACGTTCAATGAGACGACGGCTCATTCCACCTCAGGCAAGGTGACATTTGGGCTGATTGCGGCGATCTGGTCGGCATCGGTGGGAATTTCGGCGGTACAGGACACATTGAATGCGGTCTACAAAATCGAGGAATCACGCTCGTATATCAAGGCGCGCATCGAGGCCATCGGGCTTACGATTCTTTTGATGGTGATTATTACCTGCTGCCTGGCGTCGATGTTTGGCGGTGATTTTCTTGCGGCTGTAGCGGCGAACCGGATTCACGATACCTTTCTGCAGACAGTGGTGGGGACTGGGGTGAGGTTTGTGGGGTGGATGGTGGCAACGGCGCTGCTGGCGCTTACCTTTGCGGTGGTGTATTACTGGGCGCCGGATCTGAAGACGCGGTGCTGGCACTGGCTGACGCCGGGTGGGGCATTGGGGATTATAGGGTGGCTGGTTGCGTCACTCGGGCTGCGAATTTACCTGCATTTCTTCAATAGTTATTCGGTGACGTATGGTTCTCTGGGGGCGGTAATCATCCTGCTCACCTGGTTTTATATCACCGGACTCATGCTGCTGGCAGGAGCGGAGATCAACGGCCAGATTGAGGCGGCCGCGGCCGAGATGCGGGTGAGCCAATTGTCGGGCGGTGGTGAGGCGGCCGTCCCGCTTTCGGGGCTTCCTGGAGCTAGAGCGAACGCGGGGTGAAGGCAGGCGCCGGGACGGCGCCTATCCGGCAAATAGCATAAGGCGATGTGGGGTGAAAGCCTACCTGAGAAGGCCCCGGGAACTGCAACTATTCCATGCTGTGGTCCGTCATACAGGAAGTATTTGATAATGTGGAGTTTGGTGTGGAATTTAAGTCGGCAGCAACCGGTGCGCAGATCGAGGTTAGCCAGGTCGTGTCGGGACCAGTACGGCGTTAGGCTAGAGTATCCGCATCGGCCACTTCCACATTGAAATCTCGACGGGGCCGCCGCCTCCGGAAATCCACGCAATTTGAAAGACGTCACAAGAGAAAAATGGACCAGCAATCTTCTGCTTCGCACGTTCCGCCGACGAGCCCGTCTGCCGGGGATTCGCCCGCTCCAGTGAAGAAACGCCGTCACTGGTGGGTCTGGGTCGTTGTCTTGCTCGGATTTGGCCTCACGTTTTACTGGGTTCTCACGCATCAGCAACACAGCGAGGCCGCGACGTCAGGCCGCGGAGGCGGCCGGCGCATGGGCGGGGGCACGGTGCCGATTACTACGGCAACCGCGCACAGCGGCAGCATCGGCATTTACCAGGATGCGATTGGAACCGTAACGCCGTTGTACACGGATTCGATGACCTCACAGGTGACAGGCGTTATCACGGCGGTGCACTACCGCGAAGGGCAGATGGTGAAGCAGGGCGATCCGCTGATCGACATCGATGCACGCCAGTACGAGGCGCAACTTGCGCAGGCGGAAGGCACGCTGGAGCGCGACCAGAATCTGCTTGCGCAGGCGGAGATGGATCTGGAGCGATACAAGGTGGCGTGGGGCAAGAATGCGATCCCGCGGCAGACGCTCGAGGATCAGGAAAAGCTGGTGCTGCAGGATAAGGGAACGATCAAGAACGACGAAGGCCTGGTGGCTTATGACAAGGTGCAGGTGGGGTATTGCCACATCACTTCGCCGATCACCGGGCGGGTGGGGCTGCGGCTGGTGGATCCGGGCAACCTGGTGACGGCGAATTCCACGACCACGCTGGTGGTGGTGACGCAGATGCAGCCGATCACGGTGGTGTTCACCTTGGCTGAGGATGCGTTGCCGGGGGTGCTGCAGCAGACCCGGCACGGCCAGCAGTTGAAGGTGGAGGCACTGGACCGAGCGCAGCAGGGGCACCTGGCGACGGGGAAGTTGATCTCGATTGATAACCAGATTGACACGACGACCGGAACGGTGAAGCTGCGAGCACAGTTTGATAATCGCGACGGGAATCTGTTTCCGAACCAGTTTGTAAATACGCGGCTGCTGGTGAGGACGTTGCAAAATCAGACGCTCATTCCGTCCTCGGCGATTCAGCATAACGGGAACCAGGATTTCGTTTACGTCATTCAGGACAACAAGGCGGCGATGCGCACGGTGAAGACGGGAAATTCGGATAAAGGGGAGACCGCCGTGCAGGAGGGATTGAACCCGGGAGACGTTGTGGCCAACAGCAGTTTCGAAAAGCTGCAGAACGGGTCCCCAATCACCATTTCGAAGATCAAGCTGCCGTCCTCGTCATCCGACACGACCGGGAGTCCGGCTCAATGAATCCGTCGCGCCCATTTATTCTGCGGCCGGTTGCGACTGCGCTGCTGATGGCGGCGATTCTACTGGTGGGAATTGTTGCTTTTCTGCAG